>JBJKQV010000021.1:0-6896 GCA_046704985.1 Terriglobia bacterium | reverse complement strand
ACGGGCAAACTCCACCTCGGCAATCTGGCCGGCTCGCTCGAAAACTGCGTCAAGCGTCAGGACCGCTACGAGAGTTTCCACTTCGTCGCCGTCTGGCACATGCTCACCACCGACTACGCCGACCCTTCCGAGCTGCTGCACAACACCCAGGAGATGGTCACCGACTGGCTGGCCGCCGGCCTCGACCCGGAGAAGGCGACGTTCTTCATCCAATCACGCATCCCGGAGCACGCAGAGTTGCACATCCTCTTCTCCATGATTACGCCGCTCGGGTGGCTGGAGCGCGTGCCCACCTACAAGGAGCAGCTCGAAAACATCACCGACCGCGACATCCACACTTACGGGTTTCTCGGCTATCCGCTCCTGCAAGCCGCCGACATCCTGATCTACAAGGCCCAGGCCGTGCCGGTGGGCGAAGACCAGGTGCCGCACGTCGAGCTGACGCGCGAGGTGGCAAGGCGCTTCAATCTTGCTTACGGCGAGATCGAGCTGGCCGGGGAAGGCCAGCACTCTCCAACCGATCCGTACTGGGGTGGACTGGCGACGAAGACTGGCCTGGGGGCGCCGACTGGATTCTACGAGGCAATCGACAAGATCGCCTTCATCAAGGCCGCTTTCCGTCGAGCGCCGTTGGACCTACGTGCCGATTACCTCAACAACGGCCTTGGGAAGATCATCGGGATTTTCCCAGAACCCGAGGCGCTGCTCACCCCCTCGCCGCGATTGCCGGGCACCGACGGGCGCAAGATGTCGAAGAGCTACAACAACGCCATCTACCTGAGCGACCCGCCGGAGGTGGTGGAGAAGAAATTTTCGACTATGATCACCGACCCGGCGCGCCAGCGGCGCAAGGACCCGGGCAATCCCGACATTTGCCCGGTCTTCGATCTCCACAAGATTTTTTCTTCAAAAGAAACGATTGACCGCGTGAACAAGGAATGCCGCACGGCGGGCATCGGCTGTCTGGATTGCAAAAAGCTGCTGGCCGGGCACGTCAACGCCCGGCTGGCGCCCATTCAGGAGCGCCGCAAGCCTTACGAGCAGGAACCGCAAAAGGTTTGGGACGTCCTCGAGAAGGGCACGGCGCGCGCCCGCCAGGTGGCGCAGACGACGATGGCGGAAGTGCGCAAGGCCGTGAAGCTGACGTGAACAAGAAATCAGAAACTAGAAAGCAGAAAGCAGAAGGTAGAAATCAGAAGCTAGGCATCGCGGTGGGGGCAGTTGGGGTTCTTGCATTTGGAATTTGAAATTAGAAGTTAGAAATCAGAAGACGTGCTGCCCTGAAGGGCAGCGCTACTTGAAGAAATTGGAAAATGGAAACCGGAAAGCAGAAATCAGAAGTATAGATATCGCGATGGGGCGGATGGGGTTCTTGAATTTGGAATCTGAAACCAGAAATTAGATGATGGACGAGCAGGACGAGAAAAACACGGAAGGACTCGCAGGCGCTGCGGCGCCGGCGGGCGAGCTCGCCACTCCGCCCGTCGAGGCGCGCGCCACGCCTGAGCCCGTAACCGTACCGGTCGAAGCAAGCGGCGCCCCGCCCGAGCCCGTATCCACTCCCGGCGACGCAACCGCCCCGACCGTCGGGACAAACGGCGCCGCGGCCGAGCCTGCGCCCGCGAAGCGCGCGACGCGCAACGGCGCTCCTCCGCCGCCCGTCAAGCTGGACGCCTACGAAGGACCCCTCGACCTGCTGCTCGACCTCATCCGCAAGCAGGAAATCAACATCTACGACATTCCCATCGCCAAGATCACCCAGCAGTATCTGGATTACCTGCGCCTGCTCGAAGAGATGAACATCGACGTGGGGGGCGAGTTCGTGCTCATGGCGGCGACGCTGATTTACATCAAGTCGCGCATGCTGCTGCCGCCCGACCCCAGCGCCGCGGCCGAGGAGCAGGAAGACCCGAGGACGGAGCTCGTACACCGGCTGCTCGAGCACGAGCAGTTCAAGAACGCCGCCGAGATGCTCAAGTCCAAGCGCCTGGTCGAGGACGCCACCTGGACCCAGCCCGGCATCGGGGAGTTTGTGGAAGCCGAGGACGAACCGGGCTTCACGGTGGGCGTCTTCGATCTGGTGGCGGTTTTCCGCGAGATTCTGGAGCGCGCCAAGAAGCGCGTGCCCATGCAGATCCGGCGCGAGGAGGTGAGCGTGGCGCAGATGTTCGAGCACGTGCGCGACGTGCTGCGCTCGAACCCTCACCCCGTGCGCCTCGACGACCTGTTCGCGGGCTTCGTTTCCCGCCAGGCGCTCATCGCCCTGCTCCTGGCGCTGCTCGAGATGGTGCGCCTGCGCGCCGTGCTGCTGCGCCAGAAGGAGCTGTTCGCGCCCATCACCATTCACAAGCACCAGCGTTTTGAGGAGATCGTTTCCGGCGCCAGCTTTGAGCAGCTGGAGGCGAGCCTGGAAGAAAGTTTCAACTGACGGCTGAGGCACAATGCTCAGTGACGAAAACCTGAAAGCCTTGATCGAGGCGATCATCTACGTGGCGCCGGAGCCGGTGTCGCTCCAGGCGCTGGTCAAGTCGCTGGAAGGCGAAGAGCGCGAGCGCGTCAAGGCGGCGCTCGACGAGCTGATCGAGGAGTACGCCCAGCCGCGCCACGGCATCGAGATGCGCGGCGTGGCGGGCGGCTACAAGTTTTCTTCCAAGGCCGAGCACCACGAGGTGCTGCGCCAGTTCGTCAAGAGCCTCAAGCCTCCCATCCGGCTCTCCAAGCCCGCGCTCGAAACCCTGGCCGTAATCGCCTACCGGCAGCCCGTCACCCTTCCGGAAATGGACGAGATCCGCGGCGTGGATTGCGGCGGAGTGATTCACACTTTGCTCGAAAAGAAATTGGTGGTCACCGCGGGACGCAAGAACGTGGTGGGCCGCCCCATCCTCTACCGCACCTCGCGCGATTTTCTGGTGCACTTCGGATTGAAGGACGTGGGCGACTTGCCCAGCCTGCGCGAGGTCGAGGAGATGGCGCGCCAGTCGCTGGGCGTCGACCTGGAGCGTACCGGCGACCTGGAAGCTCCCGCCGAGCCCGCCCCCGAGGCCGCGGAGAGCGCCGAAGCCGCTCCCGACGCGGAGCCTGACGAGAACGAAACGGAGCCTTCCGAAGAAGAGCCGGCCTAGCGCCGCACTTTCTCGACGAAAATGCAAGAGCGCCTGCAAAAGATCATTTCCACCGCCGGGCTCGCCTCGCGCCGCCAGGCCGAAGAGCTCATCCGGCAAGGCCGCGTGACGCTCAACGGCCGCGTGGTGACCGAGCTGGGCACCAAGGGCGACTTGGAGAGCGACCACATCAAGGTGGACGGCAAGCAGCTGCGCCGCCCCGGCCGCCGTGTCTCGTTCCTGCTCTACAAGCCCCCCGGCGTGGTGGCGACGGCGCGCGACCCGCAACGCCGCCCCACCGTGGTTTCGCTCATCAAGGGCGTCAACGAGCGGCTCTATCCCGTGGGGCGCCTGGATTTCCACTCCACGGGGCTGATCCTGCTCACCAACGACGGCGAGCTGGCGAACTTCCTGATGGCGCGCGCCTCCGCCGTTCCGCGCACCTATCACGTGAAGCTGGAAGGGCGCCCGAGCTCGGCCGACCTCGCGCAGCTCGAACAGGGCGTGGTGCTCGACGGGCAGCGCACCGCCCCCGCCAAAGTCCGCGCCCTCCCCGAGCTTGCCGAGCGCAACAAACCCTGGTATGAAATCACCCTGATCGAAGGGCGCTACCACCAGGTGCGGCGAATGTTTGAGCGCATCGGCCAGCCGGTGGTAAAGTTAAAGCGCGTGCGAATCGCCTTCTTGGACGACCGCGGCCTTTCCCAGGGCCGCTACCGCCAGCTGAGCGCGGAAGAGGTTCGCCGCCTGAAAAACTGGCAGCCGCCTAAAAAGACCGCGGGCGCAAAGACCCGCGCCGGCCACTGAGGACCCGACCTCCCGGAAGGGAAGTGTGCCATGCCCCATACCTCGATCGAAGACCTGTTGCATCCCTGGTCGAAACGTATCCGCCCTTATCCGCCCGGCAAGCCTATCGAAGAAGTGGAACGCGAGCTGGGACGCTCGGCCATCAAGCTGGCGTCCAACGAAAATCCCCTCGGCCCCTCGCCGCGCGCCCTGGAAGCCATCCGCAAGACCCTCGACGGCCTGCACCGCTACCCCGACGGCCACGGCTACTACCTGCGGCGCAAGCTCGCGGAGTTTCACGGCGTCGACCCCGAGTGCCTCATCCTGGGGGCGGGCTCGACGGACCTGATCGAGCTGGTGGCCAAGACGTTTCTCATCTCCGCCGACGAGGCGGTTACCTCCGCTTCGTCGTTCTACATCTACAAGCTCGCCATCGAGGAGATGGGCGCGCGGCTGATCGAGGTGCCGCTGCGCGACATGGGCTTTGACCTGGCTGCCGTCGCGCGCGCCGTCACCCCGCGTACCAAGGTGGTCTACCTGGCCAATCCCAACAATCCTACCGGCACCTTTTTCACGGCCGCCGAGCTCGACCGCCTGCTCGACGCCCTGCCGCCGCGCGTGCTGGTGGTGCTCGACGAGGCTTATTACCAGTACGTGCAGAAGCCGGAATATTCCCGCGCCCTCGATTACGTGCGCGAGGGGAAAAACGTGCTGGTGCTGCGGACGTTTTCGAAGGTCTACGGCCTGGCGGGGCTGCGCCTGGGCTACGGGATGGGACACCCGGAGCTGATCGAGGCGCTCAACCGCATCCGCTCGCCCTTTAACGCCAACAGCGTCGCGCAGGCCGGAGGCCTGGCAGCGCTCGACGACCAGGAGCACGTCCGGCACTCGGTCGACAACAACACCCGCGAGATGAAGTTTCTCACCGGCGAGCTGACCTTGATGGGTGTCCGCTACACGCCTTCGGTGGGCAACTTCCTGCTCGTGGATACGGGGCGCGACTGCGAGGAGGATTTCGTGCGCCTCCTGCACGAGGGCGTCATCGTGCGCCCCATGAAGCTCTACCGCTTCCCGACCGCGGTGCGCGTCACCGTGGGCGTTCACGAGGATAACCAGCAGTTTCTGGAAGCGCTCAAGCGCGTGATGGCCGCACCCGCGCATTACGCGGCCGGCGGTTCGTAGCCGCGCGCCCGGGAGATTTTCTGCTCAACGTGCCCGATCCGATTACCTCCATCCTCGAGCAATACCGCACCCTGGCGGTGGTGGGCCTTTCCTCCAAGCCCATGCGCCCCAGCTACGGCGTGGCCGCCTACATGCAAGAGCGCGGCTACCGCATCATCCCCGTCAATCCCCACGAAACCGAAGTGCTGGGCGAAAAGGCCTTCGCCTCCCTGGAAGAGGTGCCGGAAAAAGTGGAGATGGTGGTCGTCTTCCGCCGCCCGGAATACGTTCCGGAAGTGGTGGAAAGCGCCATCCGCAAAGGCGCCAAGGTCGTCTGGATGCAGGAAGGCGTCGAGCACCAAGACGCCGCGCAGCGCGCCCGCGCCGCCGGGTTGGTAGTCGTCCAGAACCGCTGCATCCTCAAGGAGTACGCCAAGCGCTTCGTGGCGGAAGGAATTTAGGGCTACCTCCCGACAGGTGGGCCTTTTGCTCGTAGGGGCGAGAAACCCGCCCCTACCTGTAGAAGCGGCCTTACGCCGCAGCGTGGCGATATAAAATCGCCGCTACCGGGCGCGGCGAATAAACCCGCCGCTACTTCTCGTGCTTTTTCTTCCACTCCTCAATCAGCCGCAGCTTTTCTTTGAGCCTTTTTTCGAAGCCCTGTTCGGTGGGGCGGTAGTAGCGGCGGCCTTTCAGATTTTCCGGCAGGCACTGCATGTCGGTAAGCTTTTCGGGCGCCTGGTGGGCGTACTGGTAGCCTTTTCCGTAGCCGACGTCCTGCATGAGGTCAGTCACGGCGTTGCGCAGGTGGAGGGGGACGGGCTCGGCGAGGGTTTTCTGGGCGTCCTCGGCGACCTCGCCGTAGCCGACGTAGAGGGCGTTGGACTTGGGGGCCAGGGACATGTAGACGACCGCTTCGGCCAGCGCCAGTTTGCCTTCCGGCAGGCCCACGAAGTGCACCGCCTGCATGGCGCCGACGGCGACGGCGAGCGCGTTGGGATCGGCGAGGCCGACGTCTTCCGACGCCATGCGGATGATGCGCCGCGCCAGGTAGAGCGGGTCCTCGCCCGCCTCCAGCATCCTTCCCAGCCAGTAGAGCGCGGCGTCGGGGTCGGAGTTGCGCACCGACTTGTGGAGCGCCGAGATCAGGTTGTGGTGCTCTTCGCCCGCCTTGTCGTAGAGCAGCATCTTGCGCTGGATGGCGTCTTCGATGACGCGCTCGGTGACGTGGGCGCGCCCCTCGGCGTCGCGCTCGGCGGCGGCCACGGCGGTTTCGAGCGTGTTGTAGGCGGCGCGCGCGTCGCCGTTCGAAAAAACCGCAATCTGCTTCAGTAAATCCCCGGCGACGACGGCGCGCGCCTCACCCAGACCGCGCGCCTGGTCGCCGAGGGCGCGTTCGAGCAGGGTGACGATCTCGTCGGTGGAAAGCGCCGAGTGCATGTAGACCTTGGCGCGCGAAAGCAGCGCCGAGATGACCTCAAAGGAAGGGTTTTCGGTGGTGGCGCCGATGAGGATGATGTCGCCGCGCTCGACGTAGGGAAGGAAGGCGTCCTGCTGCGCCTTGTTGAAGCGGTGGATCTCGTCCACAAAAACGATGGTGCGCCGGCCGTAGCGCCGCGCCTTCTCCGCCGCCGCCATCACGTCCTTGATCTCGCGGATGCCCGAAAGCACGGCGCTGAAACGCTGGAATTCGCTGCGCGTGCGCCGGGCGATGATCATGGCCAGGGTGGTCTTGCCCGCTCCCGGCGGCCCCCAGAGAATCATCGAGGAGACCTGGTCGCGCTCGATCTGCTGGCGCAGGGGCTTGCCGGGCGCCAGCATGTGGCGCTGCCCGACGTACTCCTCCAG
>JBJKQV010000020.1:0-5192 GCA_046704985.1 Terriglobia bacterium | reverse complement strand
GTGGACGTTCTTGACCGTGCCGCGCAGCACCGCGTCGGCGCGCGCCGGGTAGGGCGTGATGCGGAAGTCAGTGCGCTCGATAAACTCCTTCGTCACCGCCGAGGCCAGAAGCTGCTCGATGCGATAGCGCGGCGTGTCGTTCTTGAAGGCGGGGACGGCGATGGTCTTGACGTCGGGAGGAACGCGCGCCGCTTTGCCCGCCTCGTGGTAGCCGCAGCCCAGGGCGGCGAGCACCAGCAGGAAAGCGCCGGCGGCGACGCTCCCCCTCACCCACCACTGCGTGGCCCCCCCTCTCCCGCCGGGAGAGGGGCCGGGGGTGAGGGCGAGCGCGTCAATCGCGTCTTGTGGCCGGCGTATCAGGGGCGCACCTTTTCAGTTCTTGCGTTTCTGGCAAGCTTGCTCGGCGATTTCGACGGCGTTCAAGGCGGCGAGGCGGAGGTTGTCGGCCACCGCCCAGATCCAGACGCCGTGCGGCGAGAGGGCGTCGGGCTGCAAGGCGTCCACCAGGATGCCGCCCGAACCCGCCACCGTGGCCGGCGAAGGCGCCTCCTCGGCGTGGCGGCGCATCTCGACGGGCCCGCCCGCCAGGGCGCGCGCCAGTTCCTGGGGCGAGGCCTTCTTCGCCGTCTCCACGTAGAGCGAAAAAACCAGGGAGTGGAAGACCGGCGCCTGAACCACCCGCAGGGCGGGAAGCGGCGCGCGCTCGCCGAGCAAACCTTCCACCTGGCGTTGGATGCGCGTTTGGAGCCCGTCGAGGGTCGCGGCCGCGCGGCGCCCGCCGTGGAAGCGCGGCAGCAGGTTGAAGGCCAACTGCTGCCCGAAGACGCTTTGGGGAATCTTCTGGAAACTGAGCAGCGCCACGGTCTGTTTCTGGAGCTCTTCCACCGCCAGGGAACCGAATTCGGAGGCGGGAACGAAGATCTGAGCGACGGCGCGGGCAAGCGGTGCGTGGCTCTGCAGGCGCTCGAGCAGGGTCGCGAGGGCGATGGCGGCGGGGTGAGGGGAGATGAAGAAGCGCGGCGCGGGGGCGCAAGTTTGCAGCCAGGGGACGCACAGCGCGCCTCCCGTTTCGCCCGCCAAACCTTCGCTCAAGTCAATCACCTTGGCGTGAGTACAGGCGGCGAGCTGGGCGGGGGAGCGCAAAAACTCCGGCCAGCCGGGCGCGGCGGCGCCGCCCGCGGGTGGCGCGGCCACAAAGATGAATTCCAGGTCGGCTTCCGAAAGCGCCGCATCGGCCATGACCGGCTCAAAACCCTCGCGCAGGTCCATGACCGGCAACTCGGGCTCGCCCTCGTCGCTTTCGGCGGTGATGAGGCGGGCGACGGGGAAGCTGCGCTCCTTGAGCACCGCGAGCAGCTCCTTGCCGAGCAGAGAGGAGGAGCCCGCCACCGCCACGCGATACCCTTGTGGACGCACGCTCATGAAGCGTGAACCTCTTCGGGGGCGGGCGGGCGGGGATGGATCCTGGAGATAAGGCGCGCCACGGGGCCGGAAAGCGCGAAGACCGTGGCCAGAATCATCAGCACCTGCTCGGAGAACGCCCAGATGCCGTAAACGATCAGGCCGATGAGAATGATGATGGCGTAGGGGCGGCGGCGGCGCAGGTCGATGGACTTGAAGCTCGGGTAGCGCACCCGGCTGACCATCAGGAAGGCCAGGGCGCCGAGAACGACCAGCCAGACGACGCTGAAATACCAGACCTGGAGCGGGTCCTTGATCAGGTGGACGGTGGCGGCGATGACGCCCGCAGCGCCGGGAATGGGCAGGCCGACAAAGTAGCGGCGGTCGGCGCTGGGCTTGCCGGCATCGATGTTGAAGCGCGCCAGGCGTGCCGCGCCGCAGATGACGTAGCCGAAGGTGATGACCCAGCCGACTTGCAGCAGGCGATGGAGCAGTTGCGGGTCGACCGCCCCGTTCAGCGCGCGCACTCCCCAGGCGTAGGCGAGCAGCGCCGGGGCCACGCCGAAGGTGATGACATCGGCGAGGGAATCGAACTCGCGGCCGAATTCGGAGGTGGAATTAGTGAGGCGGGCGATGCGCCCGTCCAAACCGTCGAAGAGGATGGCCCAGCCGATGGCGCGCGCGGCGTTGTCGAAGGCCAAGTGGGGGTCGAGGTGGGTGCCGATCAGCCCCGCGCCGCGCAGCGTCTGCAAAACGGCATAGTACCCACACACCAGCGTGCCCACGGTGAACAGGCTGGGCAGTAGGTAGACGCCGCGCCGCATGCGGCCCTTCTTCCGGTTTTCGGAAAACGTCGGCAAACCTTGCACGATCTCTCCTGGCCGAAACCCCGGCCGCTCAGGAGGCGGCCGCAGGATCGGAGACCCGCCGCACACCCAAAACGCTGGAGCCGGCGCGCACGCGCTCGCCTACCTTGACCCGCCACTCCACTTCCGGCTCCACCAGCACGTCGACCCGCGAGCCGAACTTGATCAGGCCCACGCGCTCGCCGCGCGCCAGGGTGTCGCCGGGGCGCTTCCAAAATACGATGCGCCGCGCCAGCATGCCGGCGATCTGCTTCACCACTACGCAACCTTCCTCCCCGCGCAGGGTGAAAACGTTCTGCTCGTTCTCGGCGGAAGCGCGCGGCTGGGAAGCGACGTGGAAGCGGCCGGGGCGATGGACCACTTCCTCGATGCGCCCGGCGATGGGGGCGCGGTTGACGTGCACGTCGAGCGGCGACATGAAGATGCTCAAGCGGCGCACCGGCCGCTCTTGCCAGGTCTCTTCCGCCAGCTCCACCACCCGCCCGTCGGCCGGGGAAATCAGCAGCCCCGGCCCGCCGGGAACGGTTCGATGCGGATCGCGGAAAAAGTTCAGCACCAGCAGAGCGAGGAGCAGGAAGAAGAAGGCGGGAACATAGAGCCGGAAGCCGACCAGCCCCCCGGCTATCAACACCAGGGGCAAGCCGAACGCGTAACCCTCCTTCACCATGGGCTCATGCCTCTCAGGACAGAACGGCGCTGGCGCCCCGAGGAATAAGCCTCCTGGCTGGGCCTCTGCCCGCTCGCCGAACTGGCCGCGACCCTTCCCCGTTATGGGGAAGGGCGCGGGTATGACTGCGGTTAATGCTGCTGCGCCTGCCGAACCAACTGCTCCATCTGGTCTTTCACCCGCAGCTTTAGCTTCTTCAGCCGCACCTCTTCCATCTTCTCTTGCTCGCTGAGATAAGCTTTGGATGTAAGTTGGTCGAGTTCGGTGTCGTAGCGGGTATGCTCTCGGCAGAGACGTTGGTATTCGCTGTCTGTGGCCATCAACTGCTCCCGGATGGCCTCGGTGAGGCTGCTCACGGGCGTGTGACCTCCTTCGGCTGAGGTGGCTCCGAATCGAAGCCTAGCACACCCCTTCACGCCCTTCAAGCAGAACCGGAGGCACGGTACTCCGAAACAAAAACCCCGGCGGGATGCCGCCGGGGTTTTTGTGTTTCCACCGGCCGCGAGCTTCCGAGGCCGGCCGTGGGGCGCTTAGGATTTCTTCTGGCCCTTTTTCTTGCCTTTGTGGGCGCCCTTCTTCATGGCGTGCTTCTTGTGAGCCTTGCTGTGATGCGTCTGCGAGGTGGTCGTGGAGCTCTTGTGCTTCTTGGTGTGCTTCTTGGCGGCCATGGCGGGCACCGACAGCGCAAAAGCCACGGCCAGAGCAAAGAACAGCGTTACGAGTTTCTTCATTGCGTACAATTCCTCCTCTTATAGATAACCCCAAGCAGCGGATTGCACGCCCAGGGCCAAAGGCGTGAGGGCGGCGCAAATTGGATAAGTAGCGCTAGACCGTTAACTTGCATGGGACTGGAGGAGGAACCCCCAGGGGCGTCCGCACGCCCGCACGCCGGGCCGTTACACCATACCGTGTAAACAATGCCCGAAATGGTGAGGAGGCGGCAGGCCGCGCGCCGGCGCACCGCGTCAGATTCCCGTCAGGTTGACAGGAGGAAACAGCTCGATCGCCAGGATGTAGGCGTCCTCGGGAGGGTCGTGATAATAGTCTTTGCGCTGCGAGTGGAGTCCGAAGCCGGCGCCGTAATAGAGCTTGAGCGCGGCGCGATTGGAGGGGCGCACTTCCAAATAGACGCGCTTGGCGCCCGCTTCCAGCAAGCGGCGATGCGCTTCGGCGAGCAGAGCGCGCCCCACGCCCTGTCGCTGGTGCTCGGGAGCGACGGCCATGGTGAGCAGCTCGGCCTCGTCAATAATGCGCCGGAAAACCGCGAAGCCCAGCACTTTGGGAGGCTCCATGGTTTCCAGCTCCGCCACCAGAAGGAGTCCGCCCGGCTCCTCGGCCGCGCGCTCGTAATCGCGTGCCGCCCACTGCGGCGCCACCGGATTCTTCTCCTGGATCGCCAGAAGCGCATGCAGATCCTTCCGGTCGTATTGCCGGATCTTCATCCTTCTCTTCCTTCCGCCCGCCGCTGCGAAGCGGCTTCATCTGCCGCCCCGCCGCTCATTCGTGCCAGTGAAGCTCCGCGTCGGAGCGCCGGACATAGCACGCGTCGAGCTCGGCAGGAGATTGTACCCTCCCTTGGCGATGGGCGGCCAGCGCTAAACTCGCCAGGGGCGCGACGAGCGGGTCCGCCAATTCCTGCCAGGCCGCGCGCTCCGCGAGAGCGCTGCGAAGTTGCATCGCCGCAGCGTCGGGCCGGCGCACCACGCAGGTGAGCGGCGCGCCGCGAACCTGTTCCTCCAGCAAAGCGGCGAGCGCCTCCGGCTTCAGCACCCATCCCGAACCCTGCGGGGCAAAGCCTTCGCCGGTACGGCGAAAGAGGCCGAGATAAAATTCTCCCCGCCGCGCGTCCAGGATCGCCGCCGCCCAGTCGGTGGCCGGTTGCGCCGCTTCGGTCATCGCCGCCAGCACCGAAATCCCTTCCACGGGCCGCGCGAAGGCTTTGGCCCAGCCCTGCGCCGCCGCCACGCCCACGCGAATGCCCGTGAACGATCCCGGGCCGTTGGCCACCGCGAACAGTTCCACCTCGCTCAGCCGGCAGCGCGCGGCATCGAGCGCCGCGTCGGCCATCTCAAAGAGCGAGACCGAGTAGTTGGTCCCCTGGCGGTTGGCCATTGCGCTCAGGCACTCGTGATCGCGAAAGACTCCCACCCCGCCGTGTTCGCTCGTGGTGTCGAGGGCCAGAATCAGCATGAGCGGCCATTATATGCCAGCTTGGCGAGAGCGGGCGCAAAGGAGCGCTAAGGGGGAAGCGTCTGCGG
>JBJKQV010000019.1:0-19798 GCA_046704985.1 Terriglobia bacterium | reverse complement strand
GGCTGCCCCCGCGCGCGCCCCGCAACCGCGCCCGGCCCCGGCGCCCTATGTGCCTCCGCGACCGCAGCGGCAATGGGGAATGTGGGTCGGAGTCATCCTTCTGGTCGGAGTCCTGGGTGGCGGCGGCATCTGGTACATCAGCCATCAGCGGGCGAGCGTCCCGGCGTCTCCGCCGGCCCCGGTTACCAATGTTCCTCAGAATCCTCCGGCAAGCGAGCCGCAAAGTACGACTCCGGCCACCGAGCAGACTCCCTCTGCTCCGACCGGGCTCCCTGCCGCCACTACTGGAACGCTTCCAACCCATCTCAAGATCGCGCCGCAGAATGAGACGCCCGGCTCGGCCGCGGAAAGAATTGTGGAGGCGAGCGGCAAACAGAAGTCCAAGCCCGCCAGCCCTCCGGAGAGCACCATCAAAAGGACCGTGGAGAGGAAACCTCCGCCCAAGGTCACCAGGCAGCCCGCCCCGACACCGACTCCCGTCGTGGACACGCGCGCCGTCAAAGCGGCCCTCGCCAAGGGCGACCTCTACTATGAGCGGGGCGACTACGACAGCGCCATCCGTGAGTATCAGCGCGGGCTCGCCGCGGCGCCCGGCAACAGCGCACTCCTGAACAAGATTGCCGCGGCGCGCAAGGCCAAAGCCGCCGAAGAACGTTTGCTGCAATAGGCCCGGGCGGGCGCGGCGCCCCGCCGCGCGAGGCCGGGATTTTTGCGTGCCGGCAGGGTAACAAGCAATCAGCAAAGCTTATGGCCGCGTCAAAACACGCTCAATCCGTCCGTCACGGCCGGCGCCCGGCCTGCTGGAGAGCCTGGGCGCTTGCCGCTGCCTTGGTCCTGCTCCTCGCGCCACGCCTGGGCGCCGCAGCGCAGTCCCACGAGCCGCTCAGCGAAGAGGACGTCATCGGCCTGCTGAACAACGACGTTCCCCCCGCCCGCGTCGCGACGTTTGCGAAGCAATTCGGAGTCAGCTTCGAGATCACCGGCGAAGTTGAAGGGCGTTTGCGCAAGGCGGGCGCGGACGACGAGCTGATTCAGACCCTCAAGAGCTTGGCGCCCAAGCCGTCTGCACCCGCAGCACCCAAGACGCAGCCGGCATCGCCGCCCCAGCCGACCTCACCTGCACACGCCTCTCCGCCCCCGGCGCCCGCGCCGCCCGTGCTGCTGATTGAATCGAAGCCCGGCGACGCGCAGGTTTACATTGACGACGCGCCCGTGGGCACGACCAGCCCGGAGGGGCGCTTGAAGCTTCCCAACCTTTCGCCGGGCGTGCACGATGTGCGCGTTTCCATGGCGGGGTATCGAGACTTCGAGCAAAGCGTGGACCTCACATCAGGCACGCTTACGGTTGCAGCGAACCTCCGGCGCCCTGTCGCGGCGGGCCAGGGCTTTTTGGGGGCGAATATCAGTAACCTCAACTGGAAGCTGGCAAGGATGTTCAAGGCACCGGACCCTTTGGGGGCGCTGATTCATTCCGTGCTGGCCGGCGGCCCCGCCGCTCAGGCGGGCCTCAAGCCCGGAGACGTGGTGCGGAAATTCAACGGGGTCGCGCTGGACAACGCCTCGGGCCTGGTAGCTCTGGTGCGCAGCAGCAACCCCGGACAGCCGGTCACCCTGCAGATTCTGCGCCTGGGGAAACCCTTGACGGTGACTGTCAGTTTAGGCGCGGCGCCCGCGAGCGTGGCCCAGCACGCAGGGTCGAGCCCCTTGCCGCAGGGGGCCCCGCTGCGCGGGGTGACGGTCCAGGAATTGACACCCGCCTTGCGCATGCAGTGGAGCATACCCGCCACCATCGAGGGCGCGGAGGTGCTTGCTGTCGCTCCAGGCACGCCGGCCGCGAAGGCCCTCGAGTCCGGCGACGTGGTCGAGGCCATCAACCGGCAGCGGGTGACGGACGTCACGGACTTCGAGCGGACCGCAAGCCTCGCGCACGGGGATACCCTGCTGCTCATTGAGCGCCAGGGCGCGGGATTGTACGTGGTGGTGTCGCCGAAATAGCCGCCCGCGGCGCCAAGCAGGCCACAAGAGGTATTGGTAATTCCATGATGGTGCGACGTGCGGCAAGAGGGAAAGGTGTAGAGCGGCGGGTGCGGTACGCGCCGTTGCTGGCGGCCGTGTGTATTCTGCTGGCCGTGCAGGCGTGGGCGACCCCGCAATCACACCGGCCGCTGAGTGAGCAGGACGTGATCGGCCTGCTGACCAACGACGTGGCGCCGGCGCGGGTGGAAGCCCTGGCCAAACAGCTGGGGGTGGCGTTTCAGGTTACGGCGGAGGCGGAACAGCATCTGCGCGATGCCGGGGCGACCGACGAGCTGATCCAGACTCTCAAGACCCTGGCCCCCAAGGCCCCGGCGCCTCAGCCGGCGGCCCATCCCGCTGCTCCTTCAACAAAACCCCCTCCGGCCACGCCTTCTCCTGCGTCCGCTCGCCCCGTCCTCATCATCGTCTCGAACCCGGGCCACGCGCAGGTTTACGTGGACGATGTGCCGGTGGGTACGACCAGCGGCGAGGGACGGCTGAAATTGATCAATCTCGCGCGCGGCTCCCACCACCTCAGGATTTCGCTCAGCGGCTACCGCGACTACGAGCAGGACGTCGAACTGACATCCGGGACCTTCAGCGTTCTGGCGCAACTGGAGCGGCCCGAGCCGCCGCCTACTCCGCCTGCTTCTCCCGCTCCGGCCACCAGATCCTCCACGCCGTCTTCCGCCCCCGCAAACCCGGCGGCCACTCCCGGCCTGCTGGGAGTCTTCCTGGGAGCGCGATCGGGCGGCACCGAGGGCATGCTGGTCAGAGCTCTGGTGCCGGGAGGCCCCGCCGAAGCGGCAGGACTGCGCCCCGGCGCGATCGTAAACTCCATTGCCGGGCGGCAGTTGCGCAGCATCGGTGACATCAAGCCGGCGCTGGCCGGGCGGCCCGCCGGAAGCGTCGTGGTGGTTCAGTGGTCGGACGGCGCGGGCCAGCACAACTCCGACATTACTCTGGGTTCACAAAGCATCTACTCCCAGGTGCCGCAGTTCTGGGTCGAGCACGACCATGGGCCTCCCGCCCCCAACTTTTGCATCGGCTGGATGGTGGTGTTCGACGGCATGGTTGCCTACACGGGAAAACGCGCCGTCGGAGGCTCCCAACAAACGCACTCGTTCGAGTTCTACTTTAGCCAGATCAAGGAAATCAAACGTAACGCCTTCTACATGGCAGCTCTCGGCGCCTTTCACATCCGCACGCGGGACGGCAAGGTGGCGAATTTCGTCGTCCTGAATAATCAGGGACAGGTCCAGCCTCCGAACCAGTTGATCGCGACCGTCGAGCAGGCGATGGCCAGGTTTTGAAGGCCTGTCGGGGGAAGGAGCGTCTTGCGCGTTTCGGCGCGTGGCGCTGCGAGGGTATTCCGTTCGACGGGCCGGAGCCGAGCCGGCGGCCATCCGAAGGGCCAAGCACCGCTAACCGTCGCGCCTCCCGCACCCAACCCCACGGCACGCGTCTTGACTCTGCTTCCTTCGCCGGTGATACTGGTAATCTACAAGGGTTCTTAGACCGCACGAGGAGAGGGAATGAACGGGACCGATTCGCACCGCGCCCTGCTGGTGGATTTATACGAGCTGATCATGGCGGCAGGGTATTTTGAGCACCGCTTGGACTGCCGCGTGACCTTCGAGCTTTTTGCGCGGCACCTCCCGGAGCGGCGCGCCTACCTGTTGGCCGGGGGCGTGGAGGCGGCGCTTGAATATCTGGAGCGCCTGCGCTTCAGCGATGCGGACGTGAAGTTTTTGCGCGGCCAGCCGGCCTTCCGCACGGTCTCCGACGCCTTCTTTGATTACCTGCGTGGCTTCCACTTTACCGGCGATGTGAACGCCGTTGAAGAAGGCGAAATCGTTTTTGCCGACGAGCCCATTTTGCAGGTGACCGCGCCGGTGCTGGAAGCGCAGGTGGTCGAAACCTTCCTGCTTTCGGTGGTCAATTTCGAGACCCTGGTAGCCTCCAAGGCGGCGCGCGTGGTGCAAGCGGCGGCGGGACGCAAGGTGCTCGAGTTCGGCTCGCGGCGCGCCCAGGGTCCGGAAGCGGGCGTGCGCGCGGCGCGCGCCGCCTACGTGGGCGGCTGCGCGGGAACTTCCAACGTCCTGGCAGGGCTACAATACGGCGTCCCCCTGGCCGGAACGGCGGCGCATTCCTGGACGCAGGTTTTTCCCAGCGAGCGACGCAGCTTTGAAGCGCTGCTTGAAACATTTCCTGAAACCGCTATCCTCCTCATCGATACCTACGATTCGCTGGCGGGAGCGGAGATCGCCGCCAGTCTGGACCGTCCCGTTTCGGGCGTACGCCTCGATTCCGGCGACCTGCTGGAAAAGAGCCGCCGCGTGCGCGAGATTCTAGACCGGCACGGTTTACAGGCCACGCGCATCGTCGCCAGCGGCGACCTGAACGAGCACAAGATCGAGAAACTGGTGGCCGAGGGTGCACCCATTGACGCTTTCGGGGTGGGAACCGACCTCGCCACCTCGCGCGACGTTCCGGCGCTGAGCGTGGTTTACAAGATGGTGGAATTGCAGCGCGACGGGCGAGCCGAGGCGACCACCAAGTTTACCGGGCAGAAGATTTACTGGCCGGGTCGCAAGCAAGTTTTCCGCTTCCTGCACGAGGGCAAGCTTCACCACGACCTGCTGGCGCGCGCAGACGAACAATATCCCGGCGCGCGGCCGCTGCTCGCTGCGGCCTTGCGCGACGGCCGCCGCCTGGCGCCGCCGGCGGCCCTCGACGAGATTCGCGCCCGCGCCCTGCGCAACCTGCAGCAGCTTCCGGAAGAGTATCGCCGGCTCAGCGGCGCGCCGGACTATCCGGTCGAGCGCAGCGCCGCCCTCAAGCATCTGCTGGAAGAAGTGCGCGAGCGCTGCCTGGGCGCCCCGCGCGCATCCTGAATCCCGGAGAGTTCCTACCATGGGCGACCCCCGCGTTTTTTTCGATGTCGATACGCAGATTGACTTCATGATGCCTTCGGGAGGGCTGTTTGTTCCGGGCGCGCAGGAAATCGTCGCCAATCTGCGCCAGTTGATGGAGTACGCGCGCGCCCAGGGCATCCCGGTGCTCTCTTCCGCCGACGCGCACCCGCCCGACGACCCTTCCTTTAAGAAGTGGCCGCCCCACTGCGTGGTCGGGACTCCCGGCCAGGGCCGCATCCCCGAAACCCAATGGCCACAGGCTGTGGTGATCGCCAACCGCCCGGGCGATTTCACGCCGCCGGCGGAATGGAAAGGCCAGTTCATCATCGAAAAGCAGGAATACGACGCCACCACCAACGTGCATTGCGACGCCATCCTCAGGTCGTTGGGCAAGCGGCGCTACGTGGTTTTCGGCGTAGCCACGGACTATTGCGTTCGCGGCACCGCCCTGGGACTCCGCAAGCGCGGCTTGGCGGTGGATCTGGTGATGGACGCCATCAAGGGGATTGACCCGGACGAAGAACGTAAGGCGCTGGAAGAGATGCGCGCCGCGGGCGTCTGCATGGTGACCACGGCGGAAGCCTGCGCGGGGTAAGCTGCAAGGAGGCAGGGAAGCGGGCCTTCTTGCGGAGGCGATGATGATACCGGGCAGACAAGCCGTTGTGAAAATACTGCGGCTGGCGGTGCTCGTGATGCTGAGCGTGCCGTTGGTCGCGGTTGTCCTGCGCGCCGCTCCTCAGCCGGGCGCCGACAAGTTCTACCGCCAGGGCAACGAGCTCTACGACCAGGACCATTTTCGCGAGGCAGTGGCCGCCTACACCAGTTGCCTCCAGGCTGATCCTCACTATGCTCCCGCTTATTTCAACCGCGCACTGGCCAACGAGATGGTGGACCGCGCGCAGTCCGTCGCCGACTGGAAGCAGTTCGTGAAGGTCGCCGGCGACCAGCCGGCATACAAGTGGCAAGTCGGCCAGGCGCGCGCGCAGGCGCAGATTCTGGCCACGCTGCCCGCGCTCCCGCCGCCGCTCCAGCCTTCCGCCTACGTCGAATCGGCGGGCGACTATTACCAGCGCGTAGCCATCGGTTCGGCCGAGCATTTGTGGAAGAAGTTTCCCGTAACCTTCTTCTTGGGGAGCGCGCAGTTGATGGACTGGCAGCGTGGGGCGCGTGAAGCCTTCGACATCTGGAAGAAGATCTTTCCGCTGCGGTTGGTGGCCAATCCCGACCAGGCGGACATTCGCATGGGTTGGGAGATAGCGCCGCAGGGCTCGTACGAAGCGGGCGAGGAGACCGACCGGGTGCTCTATCGCCACGAAGGCGGGGCACTCAACGGGCGGCGTGTGGCCATCATCGCCGTCGACACCACGCGGCACTGGTCACGCGAAGAGATGCGCGCCATCGTTCTGCACGAGCTGGGACACGCCCTGGGTATCAAGGGGCACAGCGACAGCAAGAAGGACATCATGTATTGGAAAATGCAGGAGCGCCGGCACGAAGTGCGGCTCCCGTACCCGGTGATCTGGAAGACGCTGGTGAAAGAACCCAGCCAGCGCGACCTCAATACGCTTATCCGGCTTTATAACTCCGCCGGATACGTCGCGCGCATGCCCTAGCGCGCGACGCCCCAAGCAAATCGTCCGAAAACCTGCCGGAGCTTGCGGCTACTGTCCACCGCTCCGGGCGTTGCCCGTCGGCCTCTCCAGAGGCGAGCCGACGTTGCGGTTGGGATAAGGCGGGCGCGGAACCATGTGGAAGGGATGCGCCTTCAGCTCGCGCATCGCGATGTCGATGGCGGCCTGAAGCTGCGGGTCCTTCCCTTGGCGCCACAGTTTGGGATCCATCGTCACCCGGACGTCCGGATCCACACCGTGGTTTTCCACGTCCCACTTGCCGTTGGGGAAATAGATGGCCCCCGAGGGCGCGGTCACCCTGCTGCCGTCCATGAGCACAGGATAGCGGCCGATGCCCACCAGGCCTCCCCAGGTGCGCGTGCCCACCACTTTGCCCACGTGCTGTTGCTTGAAAATGTAGGGCATGTAATCGCCGCCCGAGCCGGCAAAATGGTTTTCAATCATCACCTTAGGCCCGAAGATGGCCGCCGGGGTGATCCCCAGATGCCCACGGCGCGCTGCCCAGAAGCTGAGCAGGGGCTGCTGCAACTGGTTGATGACGTAGTTGGCGAGCAGGCCGCCGTGGTTAAAGCGCTCGTCCACGATGGCGCCCTGCTTGCCGGTCTGGGAGAAAAAGTAGCGGTTGAAATACGTCCAGCCGCCCGCGTAAGTGTCGGGCAGATAGATGTAGGCAAGCTTGCCGCCGCTGAGCTTGTCGACCATCATGCGCTTGCTGTGAATCCAGTCGCGCTTGCGCAGCGCCAGCTCGCTCTTCACGGGCACCACCGTCACCTGGCGCGAATCCTTGCCGTCGGGCGTGGGGCCCACGGTCAGGACCGCCTGCTGCCCGGCGGTGTTCTGGAAGAAGGAGTAGATGTTTTCACCGGCGTGGAGCGCCCGGCCGTTGACCTTGAGCAGATAATCGCCCGCCTTCACGTTGACGCCCGGCTGGGTGAGCGGGGCGTGCAACTGGGGGTTCCAGTTTTCGCCGCTGTAGACGCGCGAGAACCGGTAAAGGCCGTGGTCGAGCGTGTAGTCGGCGCCCAGCAAGCCGACCGGGATGGGTTGGGGCCCGGACGTCCGCGAGGGCTCGAGGAACATGTGCGACACGCTCAGGTTGCCCAGCATGTCGTGAAAAAGGTAGTTGAGGTCGGAGCGGCTTTCCACGCCGGGAAGGAACTGCGCGTAGTATTTTTTCGCCGCCGGAATGCTGAGGCCGTTGAACTGCGGTGAATAGAAAAAGTCGCGCTCGATGCGCCAGACTTCGTTGTACATCTGCCGCCATTGGCGGGGCGGGTTGACGAAGACCTGCAGCCCCTCGGTATGCAGCATGCCTTTGCCCGGTGGGACCTTCTCTTCAGCCGCCACGATGCTCCAGTGGGCGTGCTGCTCGATCAGCATGTGCTTGCCGTCGGCCGAGAGGCTGAAGTTCTGGAGGTCGGACAATACCTCCGCGGCCTTGCGGTCCTTCATCGAAAAGCGGTAGAGCGTCAGCGCCGGATGGTCGGGGAGGCTCTCGTGGACGACCGGTCCTGCCGCCAGCCACACCACGCCGGGCGCCGAAACTTCCAAGTCCTGGTAAGAGCGCGGCGGAACCGGCAGGGCCAGGATGCGCTGGCTCAGCCCCTGGAAGTCAATCGTCACCTTGGCCGGCTTGTCGGAAGCGGATTTCTTATCCTTGCCGGAGTCCTTCTTTTCCTCCTGCTTTTTCGCCTCAGCCTTCTCCTCGCCGGTTTGCGGAGCCAGGGGTGAAGGGAGGTCTTTGCGCAGCACCGCCACGTAAGCGCTATAAACGGTGGGTCGATTGAACTCAGAGAGTTCTCCGACGTCCTCGCCGGGGTTGGGGTTGGTGCTGGCCAGGAAGTAGAGGTACTTGCCGCTGGGATCGAAGGCGGAGTTCTCGGCGTCGCTCATGCCGTCGGTGATCTGCGTGGATTTTCCCGTCGCCAGCGAATAGACAAAGATGGCGTGCAGGTTATTGGCGAGGTCGTTGGTATAGGTGAGCCATTGGCTGTCCGCCGACCAGGAGGGGGAAAAGGATTCGTACCCCCCGTCGTAGTAGTGCGTGGCCACGCTGGTCATCTTGCCCGTCTTGACGTCCAGAAGCCAAAGGTGCTGGTCAACGCTGCTGAAGGCCAGATAATGGCTGTCGGGCGACCAGACGGGTTCGAAGGAAAAGGCGGGGTGCTCGCCCAACGGGATCTTTTGGATCTCCCCGATGCCGTTCTGCGGGCTGACGTAAAGCTGGTATTCACCCGAGGCGTCGGAAAAATAGGCGATGTCCTTGCCGTCGGGCGACCAGGCGGGATAACGCTCGCAAACGCCGGGAGTATCGGTAATGTTCTGGGGATCGCCGTGTTTGGTGGGCACGGTAAGGATATCGCAGTGCGCCTGAAACACCGCGCGCACGCCGTGGGGCGACACGGCGCCGTTGCGCAGTTCCTTGGCGACCGAATCCCAGTGCGGATGGGCGTCGGGAAAATCGGCGTGCATGGCCACGTGCAGTTGATGGACGTGTCCCGATTTCAAGTCAAAGAGAAACAGCTTGCCCATCTCGGCATAAGCGATGGCAGGATGCGAACCGTCCAGGGCCCCGGCGGTGGCGGAAAGGATGTCGTGGCCGTCGTCGGGCGAAACCGCCTGCACGGTCTTGGAGTTGAGGCGGTAGCGATAAAGGCGAAAATGCCCACCCGCGCGGTCGGAGAGGAAATAGACGGAGTTGCCCACCCACATGGGGTCCCAATTGTTGCCGCCGCCGCGCGGCAGCGTGACGACGCTCGAATCGCTCAGCAGCGCGATGCGGATGCGTGACATCATGCCCCCGCGGTAATGCTTCCAGGCTTCAAAAAGCGGATGGTTGCGAAAGGGAACGTAGGCCATCCGCTGGCCGTCCGGGGAGTAGGAGCCTTGCGTGGCGTAAGGCAACGGAATCGCAGTCGGAAAGCCCCCGGTAGTGGGAATGGTGAAAAGCCGGTTGTACAAGGGGTCAACGCTGTAGCGGGTGGAGCTGAAGAGCACATCCTTGCCGTCGCGCGTCCAGCCGACGGGGATGTCGCGGCTGGGATGCCAGGTCAGCCGCCGCGCCATGCCGCCCTCGGCGGGCATGACGTACACGTCCAGGTTGCCGCGATCGTCGCCGCAGAAGGCCAGTTGCGTGCCGTCGGGAGAAAAGACCGGCGCGCTGTCCTGGCGCGCCCCGGCCGTCAGGCGCTGCGCCACGCCTCCCTGGCGGGGCACCGACCAGAGGCTGCCGGCGTAGGAAAAGACGATTTCCGTCCGGTTGACGGTGGGATGCTGAAACAGGATCGGTGATTGCGCCTGGGCGGCCGCAAAACCCGCCAGCAGCGCCAGCGATAAGAGCAGCGATTTAAGGCCTAGGTTACGCATGTATGATTCCTCCAAAATTGACCAGGCAGGCTTGCTGCCCGTCGTCGGGGTGAGCGCCACGCAGGCCCCTGGCCTTGCGGCCACAGGGTAGGGCGAAGACCTCTCCAGGGGGATTTCCCTTGCTGTGCCCCGAAACATAAAATTATACCTCCAATCGCACCTTCCCGAGTCATCACCTTGGAGGGTGGAGATGCGGCAGCTTGAAAATCCCCGGCGATAAGCCTATGCTCGCTGCAATGACGGTCCGTGGGAGGTCGCCCATGGCTTTGAAGATCATGGTGGCTCTGCGGTACCCGGAAACCCTGGATAGCCTGATGACCTTGGCGTGCCAGATGGCGGAGGGCACGCAAGGCGAACTGGTGGCTCTGCACGTGGTGGAGGTGCCGGCGGCTACGCCCATTGACGCCGACGATGCCGAGCTCGACCGGCAGGGGAACGAATTGCTGGCGCGGGCGAAACGCTTCGCCCAGGAACGCTTCTCCAAGAAAATCACCGCGCGCCTGCTGCGCGCGCGGAGGGCGGGCGAGGCCATCGTCGGCCAGGCCAAGGAAGAAGGCGTGGGAACGCTCATTCTCAGCTACCACCGGCGCTCGGCGCTCGGGGAGATCCTGCTGGGTTCGAGCGTGCAGTATGCCCTCCACCACACGCCCTGCCGCGTGCTGGTGGAAGTCACGGCGCCCCGCCGCGCTTGAGGCGGGGTCCCGGCTTCAGCCCGTGCGCGCCGCGCGGCGTGTGCTAAAATCGCGCTTTGAGCCGCGCATACTTTAAAGCAGGGAAGACACGCCCGTTTCTCCTGCGCGCCGCCGCTTGCGGGCTGGCGCTGCTGGGACTGCTGCTCGTTCCGGGCGGGACGGCGGCGGAGAGCGTCCGGCTTCCTCCCACGACCATTCATTCCCTCACCCTCCCCAACGGCTTGCGGGCGCTTTTCGTCGAGCGCCACGACGCCCCGGTAGTGAGCGTCGAGGTGTGGTACCACGTGGGGGCCAAGGACGAGCCCGCCGGGGAAGCGGGTTATGCCCACCTGTTCGAGCACCTGATGATTGACGGCACACGCAACCTGGGCCCGCAGGAATTTTCCACCTACATCGTGCGTACGGGAGGCGAGGACAACGCGTTCACCACCGAGGATGCGACCGTCTATTGGGAAACCGTGCCCTCCACCAGCCTCCCCGTGGCGTTGTGGCTGGAAGCGGACCGCATGCGCAACCTGGTGATTACGGAGCGCAACTTCCGCAACGAGCTGCAGGTGGTCGAGGAGGAGCGGCGCCTGCGCTTTGAGAATCCCCCTTACGGGACGGTCGTGGAAACGCTCTATCACCACGCCTTCACCGTTCATCCCTACCGGCACACGGTCATCGGAAGCACCCGCGACCTGGAGCATGCCACCGTGGATGACTTGCGCGCCTTCTATGACCGCTACTACGTTCCCAACAACGCCACGGTGGTGGTGGTGGGAGACTTCTCACTGCCCGCGGCGGAGAATCTGGTGAAGCAGTACTTCGGCCCGCTCCAGCGCGGACGCCAGACGCTTAGGCCTCCCATCCCCGTCGAGCCGCCGCAAACTGCCGAGCGCGTGGTCAAGCTGGTGCGCGACGTTCCCTTGCCCGCCTTCGTCGAGGGCTACCATATTCCCGCCGACGGCACGCCGGACGCCTACCCGCTGGCGCTGGTCTCCAAGATCCTGGCGGGCGGCGAGAGCTCGCTCCTCTACCGGCGCCTGGTTTACGAAAAGCGCCTGGCCGCCGAGACGCAGGCCGCCGGCAATTTCAGCGAGGACCCGAACCTGTTTTTCATCCTCGCCATCATGAACGCCGGCCACCCCCCTGAGGAGGGCGAAAGGGAAGTGGCGGCGATTCTGGACCACCTCAAAAAACACCCGGTCTCCGAGGCGGTGCTCGAGAAGGCCCGCCACCTGGCGCTGAGCGATTACATCCAGGGACGCGAGACCGACGAGAAGCGCGCCGAGGAATTGGGCTACGACGCGACGGTGCTCCACGACCCCAACCTGGTCAACACCGAGCCGGAGCGATTTTGGACCGTTACCCCTGCCGATATCCAGCGCGTGGTGCGCAAATACTTCGTGCCCACGAATATGACCCTGGTGGAAGTCCGTCCGCGAAGCGGCGCGACGGCGGGGGGAGAGTAGGCTGATGCCGACCACCGCCACAAACCGTCGCGGACGCGAGGCCTTGGTGAAGTGCGCGCTGGCGCTTCTAGCCGCGCTGCTGCTCCTGGCAGGACCGGGCGCGGCACGGGCACAGGATTCCAAAGTGCCGCCCGCGGTCCCTCCGCCTGCGCCTTTTGTTTTTCCCACCGCTGCCGAGCGCGTGCTCGACAACGGCCTCACGGTTCTGGTGCTGGAGCGCCGCGCGCTGCCTCAGGTGACCTTGCGGTTGGTAGTGAAGGCGGGGGCGGAATCCGACCCGGCAGGCGGCGAGGGCACGGCGCAACTGGTGACGGCGCTCCTCAACCAGGGAACGCGCGACCGCAGCGCCTTGCAAATCGCCGAGGCCATCGACGAGGCGGGCGGGAGCATCGACACGGGCGCCGATTGGGACAGTTCCTACGCCTCGCTGAGCATGCTGAGCGACCACACGCGCCAGGCTTTCGAGCTGCTGGCCGATATGGTGCTCCACCCCGCCTTCCGTCCGGCCGAAGTGGCGCGCAAGCGCCAGCACGTGCTCTCGGCGCTACAGGTGGCGCACGACGACCCCGGCTACGTCGCCGACACGCTCATTCAGGATCTGGTGCTCGCCGGCACCCCCTACGGCCATCCCCAGGACGGCACGCCCGATTCGGTGCGCCGGCTGACGGCAGGCGACTTGCGAACCTTCCACGCACGCTACTA
Organism: Terriglobia bacterium; assembly: GCA_046704985.1. Classification (GTDB taxonomy): domain Bacteria; phylum Acidobacteriota; class Terriglobia; order UBA7540; family UBA7540; genus JBJKQV01. Next base: position 7,019 of record JBJKQV010000019.1, on the reverse strand, counting down.
CCGCCCCGGCAACGCCTACCTGGCAGTGACAGGCGACATTGCGACGGAGGAAGCTTTCCGCCTGGCGCGCGAATATTTCGGAAAGTGGAAGGGAAGCGGCGAAGCGGTGCTCCCGGGGGCCCCGTCCGCAACGCGTGCGAAGGAGAAGGACCACGGCCGCCGCCTGCTGGTGATTGACAAACCCGACGCCGTGCAGACGGAAATTCGCATCGGACTGCCGGGCATCCGCCGGACCAGCGGCCTTTACGACGCGCTGAGCATCGCCAACCAGGTGCTGGGCGGGCCGGCCACCAACCGCCTGTTCAACTCGCTGCGCACCCGCCAGGGGCTCACCTACGGCGCCTCCAGCAAACTCGTCTGCTTCCGCTCGGCCGGCATGTGGGAAATTTCCACCTTCACGCGCACCACCGAGACCGCCAAGGCCCTGGGCGCTGCGCTCGAGGTGATGAAGGACTTGCGCGACCACTCCATCCGCAACTCGGAACTTTCCATGGCCCAAGGTTACCTGCAAGGCCACCTGGCGCTGCGCTTCGAAACACCCGAGGCCGTGGCGCGCGCCGAGCTTAAACTGCTGGTGGACGGCCTGCCGGTCAGCTATTGGAACCAATTTTCGCAGCGCATTCAGTCGCTGGACGTCCGCGAAGTTCGCAACGCCACGCGGCATTATCTCTATCCCGACCACAGCGTCATCGTGCTGGTCGGCAACGCGCAGGAATTTCTCCACGATTTGAAGTCATTCGGCAAAGTGCGCGTGATTCCTCTCACGCAGCTCGATTTCGGGTCGCCGACGCTCGAAGCTCGGCCCGCGCCGAAGGCGCAAGGGCCCCACGCCTCACGCGGCAGCCAGGAACAGGGAAGTGCCCGCACACTCGCATCCCGCTGAAGAGTCCGCCGGCGCGCGCTGGAAGAAGCTTGCCGCTGCCGTGGGCGGGCTGGTGTTTGTGGCCGCGGCGGGCGAAGCGCTGGTCCTCGCCCAGGCGGAAATCGATCCCTGGCGCGCCGCGGCGTTCTTCCTCTGCTTCGCGCTGGTGCTCGCCGCCTTCGTCAGCCTCACACAGGCAACCTTCGTGCGCCGGCTGCGCCGATGGGCGATGCGCTCGGTCGTCTGGGCAATCGGCCTGCCGTTTCTGCTCCTGGTCCCTTACGCCATCTACGCACTGGGAACGCAGACCTTCACGTGGTGGGGAACCGGGAAGTTTGCCGCCTACATCGCCGTGCCCGTGCTGCTGCTCATTCCCGACCGCCACCGCAAGTCGGAGCGCCTCGGCTGGCGCGACGGCGCGGCCATGCTGGCGCTGGCCATTCCCGTGGGCGCCCACTGGCTGCGCGGCATCTGGACCTGGCCGGTGGACCTCTACTTCTTCCGCCCGCTCAACTCCGTCTGCATCGGCGCTTACGCTTTTCTGGTGCTGCGCAACCTGGACGGAGTGGGCTACCGCATCCTCTGGCGCAAGCGTGACCTGGTGGACGCGCTGGCCAACTTCACCGGCTACGCGCTCCTGGCCATTCCTCTGGGCTTGGCGCTGGGATTCATTCACCCCCATGCGCAGACTTACCTGACCAGCCCGGTCTCGTTCCGCTTTTTCGGCCGCCCCGAAACCTGGATGGTTTCCGGGACGCTGATCTTTCTCGGCCAGTTTGCGTTTCAGTTCGTGGGCATCTACGTCACCATCGCTTTACCGGAGGAGTTTCTGTTTCGCGGCGTGCTGCAAAACCTTCTCGTCAAGACGTTTCAGGGACGCCGCAGGGAAGTCTACGGCCTGCTGCTGGCAGCGGTCATCTTCGGCGCCGCGCACCTCCACCACGCTCCGGTGCCCAACTGGCGCTACATGATCATGGCCACCCTGGCGGGCATCTTCTACGGCAACGCCTTCCGCACCCGGCAGCGCACCTCGGCTTCCGCCTTCACCCACGCCCTGGTGGATACGGTCTGGCATTTCTGGTTTTGAGCATTTTCTGCTGGCGCGCTGCTTGCTACCGGGTGTAGGATGCTCCCGCTTGTTTCTATCCTGACTCGGCCTTCCCGGACCCCGTTCCGGTGGCGGAAATTGTTCGGAGCTTTTCTTGAAGACTCGCGTCGTGTGTGCAGCGGTTTGTCTCGGCCTTCTGAGTTTTGTCGCCCTGGCAGCGGGCAAGGACCATCGGCCCAAGCGCGGCCCCCTGAGCGGCACCTGGGAGTGCACCTCGCGCGGCGGCCAGCACGGCGAGATGCCCTTCACGCTGCTTCTCCAGCAAATCGGTGAGACGGTCACCGGCTCGCTGACCTCACCCGTCGGCGGCTCGCAAATCTCCGAGGCCAGCTTCAAGAATAAGACCCTGGACATCCAGATTGATACCGATCAGGGAAGCTACCTGCTGACCGCCCGGCTCAAGAACGGCAAACTGGTCGGGAACTGGTCCAGCCAGACCCAGCGAGGCACATGGGAAGGCAGCAAGCAGGACGAGATGAACCCCTAGGCACCTCACCCGGCCAAAAAGTCCCTGCGACAGCCCAGCCGGAAGCTCTGCGGCGCCGCGCCATCCGCCTGGAATACTTCACGGTCGGCTGGAACGTCCTGGAGGCCGCCGTCGCCCTGACGGCCGGGTGGCTTGCCGCCAGCATTGCCCTGGAAGGCTTCGGCCTCGACAGCCTCATCGAAATCGCCTCCGGCGTCATCCTCCTTTGGCGGCTGAAGCACACGCAGGCTTCCGACGAGAGCGCGGAAACCCTCGCCGTCAAGCTCGTGGGCTGGACGTTTGTGGCCCTCGCGGCTTACATCGTCTATGAGGCGGGCAGCGACCTCTGGTTCCACCGCGCCCCAAGTTTCAGCTGGCCCGGACTCTTCCTGGCGATTGCATCGCTCATCGTCATGCCCGTGCTCGGCATCGCCAAGCGGCGCGTCGCCGCGCGACTGGGCAGCCGGGCACTGGCCGCCGACAGTCTGGAAACCCTGATGTGCGCCTACCTCTCGGGCAGCTTACTGGTTGGTCTGGCCCTCAACGGATGGAAAGGTTGGTGGTGGGCCGACCCCATCGCCGGCCTGATTATTGCCGTCTACATGCTCCGCGAAGGCGTGGAAGCCCTGCGCGGGGAAAGCGATTGAAACCGGGGGCTTAAGTGGGCCGGTCCGGGGTTTCGCCATTCCCTATAGTTAACATAACATACCTTATCAGACGTATTGAATAAGGCTTTAAATCCCCTCAAGAACCCATCCAAGCGTCGTCTGGCGGCCTCTTCCCCGTCGCCACGGGTCGCCGGAGAGGCCTCAGGCGAGGGCGCCGCAAGGCATCGGCTGGCAGGGAGTTTGCCTGGAAATTCGACAGGGTTAAGGCAGGACTTGAACCTTGGGGCCGGGAACCGCCACGCCGCGCGAGCGGGTCAGCTATGGGCGGGCGGGTGATGGTGAAACAACGGCCAACGGGCTCGCCAGGGCCGGCTCGCGGGCCGTGTGCCGCCTGGAACCCGCTCGGCCAGCCATGCGGCGGCCGACTGGATAAGCAGCACCAGGACGCCGGCGCCGAAAAGGACGACGGCCAAAGCGACCAGCACTGCCAGGGAAGCCAAGTATTCCTCGAAGGTGAACATCAGTTCCCTCTCTGCCCTCTCACTTAGTTAGATGCAGGAGGGTTGGATAGCCGGTCGTGGTCAAGCCTCGTCGTGGCGTAGCGCAGTCCCCGAGCGTGCCTTCGGGTTGGGTCAGGGGGCGGCCGCGCCGGCCGTGCGAGGCATTCAAACCCCGACAAAATCCTTTACGTCGCCGCCTGCTTCGTTCATATTGGAGAGCAGACCAAAATTCTGCCTGGCGGTTGTGGGAAAAGCCCTGGAGCGGCGCTTCCCCGCCCCGCCGATGCCCAATTTCCGAGGAACACATGAAAACCTTCTGGACATTTTTGCTGACTCTGGCCGTCCTTCCCGCCGCGCTCCGCGCCGAGACGCTGCAATTCAAGAACGGCGACAAGCTGACGGGCAAGTGGTTGCGCGTGGAGGGCAAGAAGCTGGTTTTCAAATCCGACGTCCTCGGCAAGGTGGAAATCCCGCTCCAGAAGATCGTCTCCTTTCACAGTGGGCAGCATGCGGTGGTGATGCTCCAAAACGGCTGGATGGTGGAAGGCGCGGTAGAGAGCACGCCCTCCGGGGACTGGAAAGTGCAGACCGGTCAGGGCTCCCAGAAGCTGCCGGCCAACCAAGTGGCGGCCATTTATCCCCAGCAGGTTTTCGAGAAGCACACGGAACGGACGGGGATCCGGTTGATGCACCACTGGAGCGGCCAGGGCGCCCTGGGGTACAACCTGGCGCACGGCGACACCGACGCCTCCACGCTGAGCGTGAATTTCAACGCCACGCGCCGCTCGCCCAACCTGCCGGGGCTGCGCGAGCACCTGCGCACCAACGTCTTCCTCAACATGCTGTTTGCCAACACCCGCACCGGCCAGGGGCCGCTGGTCAGCTCCAACAACGTCAACGCCGGAGTGCGCCAGGATTTCCTCTTCCGCCCGCACGATTTCTGGTTCCTGCTCGGCCAGCTCGACCACAGCCAGGCCCAAAGCCTCAACCTGCGCCAGACTTACGGCGGCGGCCTGGGGCGCGACCTGGTGCGCCGCCCCCGCCTGGGCGTGCAGTTGCTCAGCGGCGTCACCTTCGTCAAAGAGAACTTCATCACCAACGTTGAGCAGAAGCATTCCGAAGGGTTGCTGGGCGAAAAGGTTCAATGGAAGATCGCACCCTGGCTGCGCGTGGAGAACAGCTTGAACTTTTATCCCGCCGTCAACTGGGCGGGGCGCTACCGCTTCGACGGCATCGCCTCCGTGAACACGCAGATCAATTCCCACTTTTCCTTCAACACCACCGTCACCGACCACTACCTGAGCCGCCCCCTGCCGGGCAAGCAGAAAAACGACTTTGTGCTGACCACCGGACTGGGACTGCGGTTCTAGGCGTGGAGCCGTCCCTTAAGTGCCCCTCACCCGTCCGCCTGCCGGCGGACACCCTCTCCCCGGCGGGGAGAGGGCAAAGGGAACCCCAACTCGTGGGAGCGGGAAAGCGTCAGTTTTTTGGGGCTAGAGTTATTTCTTGGCGGAAGCAGGGAGCGGCTGGAGCATCTGCTCCTTGCGATAGACCAGGGCGTTGGTCTCGTAGGCGGCGATTTCGAACCCGTGGCCGTGGGTGATGGCATCGCAGGGGCAGGCTTCCACGCAATAGCCGCAGAAGATGCAGCGGTTGTAGTCGATGTTGTAGACCTTGGCGTAGCGCTCGGCGGCGCTGACGCGGTGGTCGGCGGTGTTTTCGGTGGCTTCGATATAAATGCAGTTGGCGGGGCAGGCCGCCGCGCAGAGGAAGCACGCCACGCACTTTTCCAGGCCGTCCTCGTCGCGGCGCAGCACGTGCACGCCGCGGTAGCGGTTCTCGAAGTGCACCGGCTCGTCGGGATAATCCTCGGTCACCGTCTTGTCGAGCAGGTTCTTGAAGGTGACGGAGAAACCCTTCACGAGGGCGACGGCCGAATCGGCGATTTCGCGGACCAGGTTAGGCATAATTCCCTGACTCGAACAGTATAAGAGAAGCGGGCCTGCGCGTCAAACGGCGCTAGCCGGGGCTTGTCAGGCGGGGGCCAGAAAGGATAGATTGCAAGCAAAGGGGGCGGCCGCCGGCGGACGTCGCGCGGGGGCCACTGAGGAGGTGAGCTATGAGAAGGACTTCCCTGCTGAGCGCAAGCCTGCTGGCGGCGCTCGCCTGGCCGGCCATGCTGGCCGCGCAGCAAGCCACCCTGCCCGCCGGCACGGTTCTGAATGCCCGCCTGACCACCCTGCTGAGCACCAAGACCTCCGAGGAAGGCGACCCTTTCACCGCGCGCGTCACCGACCCGGTGTACAACCGCGGCTATGAGGTGATTCCTGCCGGAAGCATGGTGGACGGCCACGTGGCCTTCGTCAAGGAACCGGGGCGTGTCAAAGGCCGGGCCGAGATGCGCCTGGTGGCCGACAAGCTCACCACGCCCGCGGGCGTGGTTTTCGACCTCACCGCTCCCTTGCAGGACGCCCAGGGCGCCAACGGCAGCAAGGTGAAAGGCCAGGAAGGAACCGTCGAAGGTCCCGGCAAGGACACCAAAGCGGCGGCCAAAAGCACCGCGGTAACGGCGGGCATCGGCGCGGGGGTCGGAGCGCTGGCCGCGGGCGGCAAAGGCAGCCTCTACGGCCTGGGCGCCGGGGCGGTGGTGGGCCTCATCCGCACCCTGCACAAGAAACATGGCGACGTGGTTCTGATGACCGGCACGGAGCTGACTTTCGAGGTGCAGCGCAGCGTCATTGGCAAGCAAGGCCCCAAGCCCGGCTCCGACTCGGACTAGCGGGCGCTACCGAGTACCCCGGAAAGACATCCTCACGCAAAGGCACTAAGGCGCAGAGAAACGCCAGGCCGCGGCTTACAGGTGTTTCTTCAGGTGACCGAAGATCTGCTTGCCGTGAAAGCGTCCGTTTTCGATGAAGATTTCGTTGGTATGGCGCCCGGAGATAACCACGCCGGCGACGTAAAGGCCGGGAACGTTGGTTTCCAGGGTCTTGGAGTCGGACTTGGGACGATAGCTCCTGGGGTCCACCTCGACCCCGGCGGCGCGCAGCAGGTCGATGTCGGGGTGATAGCCGGTGAGGGCGAAGACGAAATCGTTTTCCAGGCGCAGGCGCTCGCCGGTGGCGGTCTCGACCAGCACCTGGCGCGCGGTGATTTCGCGCACGTGGCTGGAGTAAAGCGCGCGGATGGACTGCTCCTTGATGCGGTTCTCGAGATCGGGCCGGATCCAGTACTTGATGTGGCGGCTCAACTCGCGCTCGCGGCAGATGATGGTGACGTCGGCGCCGTGGCGGCAGAGGTCGAGCGAGGTCACGGCGGCGGAGTTGGCGGCGCCGATCACCGCCACCTTGCGCCGGTAGAAGGGATGGCCTTCCGTCGCGTAGTGCGAGACCTTGGAAAGGTTCTCGCCGGGAATCTTCATCAGGTTGGGGCGATCGTAGTAGCCGGTGGCCACCACCACGCTGCGCGCCGCGTA
>JBJKQV010000018.1:0-11552 GCA_046704985.1 Terriglobia bacterium | reverse complement strand
TCCTCTCCGTGCGCTTCGATTCAGTAGAAGCAGTCGTTGGCCCAGGAGGTGACGACGGCCAGTAATTCGCGCTCGGCGCGCGAAAGGCCGGAAGAAGCGAGCATGGTGGCGCGATAGAGCTCCATCGAAGCGCGCAGGGTGGGCGGGTTGAGGCTTTGCAGCCTGACGATGTTGAAGACCTTGCCCGCCCGCCGCACGGCGCGCTCGTACTCGAGCTTCAGATCGCCCTCCGCCTGCCCGGCGTCCACGGTTTGAATCCACGCCATCGGCTTCACTCCTTTCAGTGCCCCGCGCCGGCGGGGGATACATCCAGTTGCCAGAACAGGAATCCCAATTCGTCGGCCGCCTGCTTGATGAGCTGCGAGACCGGCATGCCGGCGCGCGTATGTCCGGCTTCCGTCTCGTAGCGGATCATGATGGGACGATGCGAGGCGGTGGCCGCCTGCATCTCGGCGGTCATCTTGCGAGCGTGCAGCGGCGCCACGCGCGTATCAAAATCCCCGGTCACAAAGAGCACGGCGGGATACTTGGTTCCCTTTTTGACGTGCTGGTAAGGTGAGTAGGCGTAGAGATACTTGAACTGCTGCGGGTTGTCCGCCGAGCCGTACTCGGGCACCCACAGTTTGCCCAGCAGAAACTTCTGGTAGCGCAGCATGTCGAGCAGCGGGAAGGCGCAGACGGCCGCCTGGTAAAGCTCCGGGTGCTGGGTGATGGCGGCGCCCACGAGCAGCCCGCCGTTGCTCGCACCGATGATGGCAAGCTTGGAAGGGTTCGTGAAGTGGTGGCGATTCAGCCACTCGCCCGCCGCGGTGAAATCGTCGAAGACGTTCTGCTTGTGGGCGAGCATGCCGGCACGGTGCCAAGCCTCGCCGAACTCCCCGCCGCCGCGCAGGTTGGGCACCGCGTAGAGCCCGCCCGCTTCCACCCACATCGCCGCCAGGGGCGAAAAATACGGCGTCTCGCTGATGTCGAACCCGCCGTAGGCGGTCATCAGAGTGGGGATTTTTCCGTCCGCCTTCAGCCCCTTGCGGTGCGCCAGAAACATGGGCACGCGCGTGCCGTCCTTGGAGTGATACCAGACCTGCTGGACGTCAAACTGCGCGCTGTCGATGGGGACGTGCTCGCGCGCCCAGACGGTTCGCGCCCCCGTCGCCAGGTCGTAGCGGTAAACGGTGAGCGGCAGCGTGAAGGAATCGAAGCCCGCAAACATTTCCGGATTTTGCCAGCGGCCCTCGACGCCCGAAACGGTCCCCAGCGCCGGCAGTTCCAGGCCGCGCAGGAATTTTCCGCCGGGGGTAAAGACTGTGAGGCGCGAGGCGGCGTTTTCGAGATACTCCACCACCAGCTCGCCGCCCATCAGGTGGAACGACTGAATGGGAAACTTGCCCTGCGGAACGATTTCGCGCCAGTGCGCGCGCTCGGGGTGCTGGAGGCTGGCGGCCAGGATGCGCTCGCGCGGCGCCTGCCAGTTGGTTTGAATGTAGATGGTGCCGCCGGCGATGTCGGCCAGAAAGCGATCCGGCAGGTCGTTGACCAGAGTGCGGATCGGCCCACCCGCCAGGCTCTGGTAATAGAGCTCCGTGCGGTTGCCGCCCGCGCCGTGGAAGACCACGAGCATCAGGTGTTGGTCATCCTGGGTGATGCCCACGCCGATGCCCTCTTCCGGCCCGTAGCCTTTGCCGAAGATCAGCTTGTCCTGGGCGTCGGGCGTTCCGAAGCGGTGATAGTAAACGCGCGTTCCCGCTTCGCCGTGCCGCGCGTAGTAGACGCCCGCTTTGTCGGGGCGGATGGCGATGCCGAAGTAGCGCCCGCTGGGCAGGCGGTCGGCAAGCTCCTGCCGCGTGTCCACGTTCAGAAAGTGGACAGCGGCCTGGTCCTGCCCGCCCTCGCGGATGCCGTAAGCGACCAGCTTGCCGTCGGGGGTGACGTCCTCATAGCTCGCCGAGGTGGAATGGTCGGCGCTCATGGGGTTGGGATCCACCAGCACCTCGTCCTTGCCTTCCAGCCCCTGGCGCACGTAGAGGACGCCCTGGTCCTGGTCGGCGGCGCGGCGCTTGAAGAAATACCGTCCGCCGCGCTCGATGGGAACGGCGACCGTGTCCACCTTCATCAATTCGCTGAGCCGCTTGCGCACCTGCGCGAGCCCCGGCCAGGCGTCAAGCAGCGCCGAGGTGTAACGGTTCTCGGCGTTGATCCAGGCGCGCGTTTCGGGGCTCTGCTGGTCTTCCAGCCAGCGGTAGGGGTCGGAAACCTTGACGCCGAAGTAGTTGTCCACCACGTGGTCGCGGCGCGCCACCGGCGGTTGCGGAGTCTTCACAGACTGCGCGACCGCGGGCGGCGGCGCAGCGAGCAGGCAAAACAACCCGGCCAGAAGCGTTCCGCGCCGGGCCGCGCGTGACAAGAAAAGGGCAGGGGAAAACATGGGGAACCTCCCAAGCGGCCGAGCCCTTCGGTCCTAGGGCTCGCTGAAATCAATCTTCAGCGGCTACTCGCGGAAGCCGCGCGTCTTGAAGGCGACGTAGGCCACTCCGACGACGAACCAAGCGCCCCCCACCCATTGGGCCAGGGCGTTCAAGTTCAGCCAAATCCACAGGCAGAAAACCAAACCGAAAAGCGGCAGCATGATATCAGCAAAAATGCGCCGGCGGCGTCCCGCCCCCGCGCGCGCGCCCAGGCGCCAGAAGGCGGCGAAGTTCACGCCCATGAAGGCGATGAAGGCGCCGAAGTTGAGCAAGTTGGCGGCGTTCTCGTAGCCGTGCCCGCCCGCCGCCAGCAGCGCGCCCCCTCCCAGCGCCAGCACGCCGATGATCCAGATGTTGAAGCTGGGCGCGTGGCGCTTCGCGTCCAGGTGCGCGAAGACGCGCCCGGGCAGGATGTTGTCGCGCCCCATGCCATAGAGCAGGCGCGCGGCGCCCAGCGTTCCCGTCAGCGCGCTGCCGAACGCCGCCAGAATCGTCACCGCCGTCATGCTGAAGAAAAGCGGCCGCCCGCCCACACGCAGGCAGACGTCCATGAATGCTCCAGTGACGTTCGCAAACTGATAGCCCGGATGCGCGCGCTGCGCCAGGTAGACTTCCAGCCCGCCGAAGAGTCCCGTGAAAAGGCAAACCAGTACCGTGGCCAGCAGGACGTTGCGCTTGGGATTTTCGACCTCTTCCGCGAGCGTGGTGATGCCGTCAAAACCGATGTAGGTGAGCGCCGCCACCGGCACGGCGCTCTTGACGAGCGGGAAGTCGAAGGTCTTGGGATCGTAAAAAGGCTGCGCCGAAAGCACCCCGCCCCAACTCTGCGTGTGGAACAGATAGCCGACGGAAAGAATCAGGAAGGCGGCGATGACCGCGAACATGGCCGACAAGAGCAGCTTGTTGGCGCGCGCGCTGGCCTTGATGCCGCGCAGGTTCATGAAAACCACCAGGCCGAGAAAAACCACCATCAGCAGGGTGCTGGGGAGCCAGTCAACCCAGCCGTGCAGCGTCTCCGCCACCCACACGGCGTTGATGAGCGGCTGGAGGAGGTAGTCGAGAAACATCGCCCAGCCGATCAGAAATCCCAGGTGGGGATGGATGCCGCGGCCCACGTAGGTGTAGGCGGAACCGGCGGAAGGATAGAGCGCCGCCATGCGCCCGTAGCTGAACGCCGTCACCATCATGGCCAGCATGGCGATGAGCAGCGTGTCGACGATGTAGCCGTGCGAGCGCTCCTGCACCACGCCGAACAGCGGCACCGGCGCGATGGGTTGGATGAGCACAATGCCGTAAAAGATCAGGTCCCAGAGGGTCAGCACCCGGCGCAGCCGCGGCGCGCCGCCGCTTGTCGTGGCCGTCTCCATTATGCCCCGCTCCGCGCGCGCAGTATCTCACGCAGGCGCTTCGATTTGAATGGGATTTGTTTTCGGCTCTTCCCGAGGCGCCGTGAGGGCGAATTGATGGACCATTAGGGGCAAAGACCGGCCACCTTGCCTCGCGCCCCGGGGCCACGTAAAATAGAAGGACATGGGCACCGAGCTCATCCAGATCGAGACGGCGCGCCGGCGCGAGCCCCGGCCGGAGTGGCTGAAGGTGCGCCTGCCGGGCGGCGACAATTACCACGACTTGAAGGGCATCATGCGCGGCCTGGAGCTGCACACCGTGTGCGAGAGCGCGCGCTGCCCCAACGTCGGCGAGTGCTGGGCGCACCGCACCGCCACCTTCATGATTCTGGGCGAGCTCTGCACGCGCCGCTGCGGCTTCTGCGCGGTGCCCAAGGGCAAGCCGCAGGGCGAAACCGACGACGCCGAGCCCGAGCGCGTGGCCGAAGCTGCCGCGCGCATGGGCCTCAAGTACGCGGTCGTCACCTCCGTCGACCGCGACGATCTCGCCGACGGCGGCGCCGGGATTTTCGCCCGCACCATCCAAGCCCTGCGCCGGTCGCTCCCCGAGTGCCAGGTGGAAGTGCTGATTCCCGACTTTCGCGGCTCGGACGACGCGTTGGCAACCGTTCTCGCCGCGCGCCCCGACGTACTCAACCACAACATCGAGACCGTGCCGCGCATGTATCCCGCCGCGCGCCGCGGGTCCTACTACGACCGCTCGCTGCGCCTGCTGGCGCGGGCGCGCGAAATGCAGCCCGAGATTCCCACCAAGTCCGGCCTCATGGTCGGGTTGGGCGAAACGTTTGAGGAAGTCTGCGCGGTGCTCGGCGACCTGGCCGCAGCGGGCGTGGGCATCGTCACCATCGGCCAGTACCTGCGCCCTTCGCGCGAGCAGTTGCCGGTCGCGCGCTTCTACACGCCCCAGGAATTTGCCGAGCTCAAACGCCGCGGCGAGGCGCTGGGCATCCGCCACGTCGAGTCCGGGCCGCTCGTCCGCAGCTCCTACCACGCCCACGAACAGACCCAGGCCTTCTCCGCGCCCACACGCTAACTTCCCTCCAAAGATTTGACATGCCTTCGGCCGCGCCCTAGCATCGCTTTGTGAGCACTTATGTCTGGATGCGCATCTTGGAGTCCGGACCGCGGCGTTACGACCTTGGCATTCGCCTGCTCTCGCGCGGACATATTAGTTCCGTTTACTCGAGCGTGGCGGAGCGGGCGCGCGGACCGCGAATCCTCGACCTGGGCTGCGGCACGGGAACGGTGGCGCGGCGTTTGGCGGCGCGCGGGCATCAGGTGACGGGATTCGACCTCTCGCCCGACATGCTCGACCTGGCGCGCGCCGGGACTCCGAGCGAACTCGGCGTGCGCTGGGTGCAGGCGGGCGCGGTGGAGTTGATCGATTGTTTTCCGCCTTCCTCCTTCGACACCATCGTCAGCGTGCTGATGTTCAGCGAGCTGAGCGCCGCCGAGCAAGGGGAAACCTTGCGCCAGTGCCATCGCCTGCTGGCGCCGGGAGGCCAGCTCGTGATCGCCGACGAGGTGCGCGCTCCCACGGCGGCGCGCCGCGTTCTCCAGGCGCTGGTGCGCGCGCCGCTCGCGGCGCTCACCTACGCCCTGACGCAAACCAGCACGCGCGCCGTGCGGGGCCTGGACGAAGCGCTCACGGCCGCGCACTTCAGCATCCGGCACCGCGAAGCCAACCGCCTGGGCGATTTCGCCCTGCTGGAAGCGCTGCGCGAGGAGGTGCGCGATGCGCCGGCTGCGTGACCTCCTGCTCGACATCCTGCAAACCTGCCTGCGCGTGCTTCCCTGGCCCACCGAGCCGCGCCTGATCGCCGTCGGCCGCCCGGGCCGCGATGCGCCCGTGCTCCTTACCTGCAATTACGATTTGACCGTGCGCCGCGTGCTGCACGCCCTGCGCGGCCAGAACGCTTACCTGCTGCTCGCGCCCACGCGCGGCGTCAACGTCTGGTGCGCGGCGGCGGGCGGGCACTTCACCGCTCACCAGGTCATCTCCATCCTGCGCACCAGCGGCATCGCCGCGCGCGTGGATCATCGGCGGCTGATTCTGCCCCAGCTCAGCGCCACGGGCGTGGAGCGCAAACTCATCGAGGAGCGCACCGGCTGGCACGCGGTTTTCGGGCCGGTCGAGGCGCGCGACCTGCCGCCGTATCTCGCCGCGCATCGCAAGACCGACGCCATGCGCCAGGTACGCTTTCCGCTTTCCCGCCGCCTGGAGATGGCGGTCTCCTGGGCGTTTCCCATCTCGGTCATCGGCGGCGCGATTCTGGCCCTCGGCTGGCCGCACCTGCTGCCGGGGTTTCTGGTGATGGTGTGGGCCGCCGCGTTGGGCCTGTTCGCGTTTTTCCCGTGGCTTTTTAACCGCCCCGAGCCCGCTCGGCGCCGCCCCGGCTGGACGCGCTATCTCATCTTCTTCGATCCCACCCTGCGGCGGAATCTGCTCCTCTGGTCGATCCTGGTGGCGAGTTGGTGCGGGGTCGAATACGCGCGTGGCGCCTGGAACCTCCGCAGCATTGCCGGGTGGTCGCTGGCGTCGCTGTTTGTCGTGCTGCTGATCAGCATGGACCTGGCGGGGAGCACGCCGCTTTACAAAAGCGGGCTGCACGAAGACCGCCTGCTGCGCATCGCACTCGACGACGAGGCCTGCCGCGGCCGCGCTCTGTGCTGGGAGGTTTGTCCGAAGAATTGTTACGTGATCGACGCCGAGCGGCACAAGGCGGAGATCGCTCTGCCCGACGCCTGCGTGCAATGCGGCGCCTGCGTGGTGCAGTGTCCGGAGGACGCGCTGGCGTTCGTCGCGCCTACAGGCGAGCGCATCCCGCCCGCAACCGTTCGCACCTACAAGCTCAACTTGCTCGGCCGGCGCGCCGTCGAGACCGCGCCGCCCGCTTCCCCGCCCGGAGGCCAGGCGGGCTGAGTTCCACGCGGGGAGCCGCGAGCCTCAGTTGCCGGACGTTGGGTTCGATTGCAGCGCCTGCAGGGCTTTCTTCGCGGCGCGCGTGAAGGCGCGGCCGGCTTCCGTCTTGCTCTCCTGGTTCTCGGCGAGCACCTGGCGGTAGAGAGCCTCGCCGGCCGCCGCGTGTCCCAGCCGGACTTGCAGGCTGCCGGCCAGCAGCTTCCACAGCCCGTTGTCGGGGTACTCCCTTTCGAGCTGCTCGAACAGGCCCAGCGAGCGGGCGTATTTCTTTTCGTAGTCGCGGGAATAATCGTTGGCGAAATAGAACATCGCCTCGCCGCGGCTCAGATCGCCCTGAGTGGCGGCGCGTTCGAGCTGCTGCAAACCTTCCTCGCGGCTGCCCCCCGGCAGCCCGATCAGCCAGCGGATGAGCTTGACGACGGTGGGAAGCGTGTCGACGAAATAGTTGTAGATGCCCACGCCCAGATAAGCGTCGGTGAGCTTCGGATCCTGGGCCAGGGCGGCTAGCAGCGCGGCGCGCATCTTCTTGCCGGCGCGCGCCGTGGGCAGGTCCTGCCCGCGCATCCCCAGCAGGCGCGCTTGGAGCGCGTAGCCCATGCCCAGGTAGAGCTGGTTGCGCGCCACGTTCTGTCCGGCGTGGATGCGCGCTTGCGCCTTGCTCAGCACGGCCGCCACGTGCCGGTTGAATTCCGCGTCGTAGGGCGTCGCTTGCTCACTCGCCACGTCGAACACTTCGGGGTTGGTCAGGTTGCCGGTGGCGAAGTAGATCTTCCACCAGAGCGCGTCGGCGCTGAGCAGATCGCCAAGCGGCGATTCTGGGTCCGCCGCCTCCACGCGCTTGAAAACCTCCAGCGCCGCGTCCGGCTTGCCGTTCATCAGCAGGTCGAGCCCGCGGCGGGCTTCCGTCAGGTCTTCGGGAGCGTGTTCGGGGGCCGCGGCCCGCGCCCCCCACAGCGACGCCGGCAAGGCCAGAAGCAGACAGGCGCCGAGCGCCGGCCAGATGGTGCGAAATCGGGATCGTGTCATCATCGCTTGGGCCGAAGCTGCGCGGCCGGATTGCTCCTCCGGAGAATTGGATGGGAAGATCGCGCGGCGGAAAGCCGCCCTTCGCCTAGCGTTCCGACTTCGCCGCCTCCCAGTGCGCGTGCCGCAAGGCCACGGAGAGTTTGCCCCGCACCGTGCGCAGGAATTCGTACATCACCTTGGTCTCCAGGGCGAAGGGAAGAAAACCCAGGTAGCCCAGGGCGGGCATGGCGAAAACCTTCCAGCCTTGCAGGATGGGAAAGACGTAAACCCAGCGCGCCGCCGCCCAGTAATTCCAGAACTCCCAGAGGATGCCGCAGACCCAGCCGGCGGCCAGGAAACTCCACAGCACTCCGGCGTTCCCGCGCTTGAGCTCGCCCAGGAACGACCAGCCTCCCCAGCGGTCGCTGAGCGGGTCGAGTAGCAGCACAAAGCCGATCCAGACCGCACCAAAGAGGTAACTCCCCAGCGCCGGTGCCACCAGCGCTGGGACGGCTACGAACGCGAAGCCTGCGAAAACCATCATCGCACGGCTGGGGCCGCTGAAGGCGATGCTCCGGCCGGGGCGCGAAAAGAGTCCCAGCGCCTGCAAAAGCTCCGCCGTCTCGAAGATCGCCGGCCAGATGGTGGCAAACGACCAGACGTACCCAAAACCCAGCAGCAGCGGATTCTGCGGCAGCCCGCGGTAAACCCAGTTCTCCAAGCGCAAGTTGTAAGCTTCGAAGATCAGCCACAGCGGCACCGACCAGAAACAGAGTGCGAAGAACTCCCGCCGCCGACCGGCCAGCATCGACTCGCCGCCCAGGCGGCCCACCAGCGCGTCGGCCAGCAGCAGATAACCCGTCCACATCACCGGGGTGAAGAAGGTGGTCAGCCAGGGGGTGCGGAAATAGAGCAGGCACTCGGCCACTGCCAGGATGGCCAACCCCGCCCAGCCCCACCACCGGAACGCGCAAGGCTTGGGGGCGCGAACATATCGTGTCGCCAGGAAACTGACCGTCGCCAACAACAAGAGAATCCCGACTGTAACGTGCCCACCGGGCATCACCAAACCTCAGACTGCCAATGGATTTTTCAGAATAGCCAATGGGCCCGCGAAAAGCAAACCGCATCGAAGCGCCCCAGGGTTCCCACACCCCGGAGGATCCCATTCACCAAAACCTTGGCGAAAATCTGACGCAATGTCAGTGCCGAATGACTCCCAGAAGTTGCTGGAAGTTGGCGTCGCGGACGCCTCGGGCCAACCCAATACACAGTCCATATAGACTAATTATAAGCTCCAAGAATCTTCAATAGTAAACAATTATATTTAAACAACTTACAGTAACTAGCCAAGCCTGTAGTTAATTAATAGTCCAATCATCCTAATACATCTGGCTGACGTTCGGAGTGCCCACGATGCAGATGGCTTGCGCCTTGCGTACACGAAAAGAAAGGGGCACGGCATACCGTGCCCCTTTTCCTTCCTCCTGGCTTCGGAATTCTGGCTTCTACCTTCCGATATTGATCCCGATATGGATGAAGTCATGGACGCGGTAGCCGCTGTCCACGAGGACGACGTTGGTTCCGAACAGGAAGTAACGCAACCCGCGTGGCGGGGGCGGCATCTCGCGCACCAGCACCACGGGCATGGGCCGGCAATAGCGGCGATAACGCTGCTCGATGACGTGCCCGTACCCGAGCGCGTAGCCGCGCGGGGGATTCTCCCAACGCTCGCGACGGTGATCGCGGAAATACGTATCCACCTGGCGCCGCTCACGGTCATCAAAGCGATAGCGGCCTTCCTTGTCGCGTTTCCAGCCGCGGTGCAGCCCGCGGTCTTTCTTCTCGCGCTGGTGTTTCTTGGCCTGCCCGTGGTTGTCCTCGTGGCGCCACCCCTGGAACGGAGGGTTGGGGCTGGCAAAACTCATCGCCGCGCCCACCACCAGAACGCTCAAACCCAAGCACAGTGTTGTCAGCCATCTCAGTCTCTTCATAATGCCCTCCCTGCAGCGCGCCATGAGCCAGCCTGCGCCGCGCCCTACTTTACAGCAGGCGGGGTGCCAACTTCCAGTAATTCACATAAGTCCTGCGCGCTCAACGACGTAGAGCCTATTCTCTCTCCGCGTTAGCCTCCCGCGCCGCCGGTAGTTTTTGCACGCTCGGTGGCCGAAAAGGACCAGCCGAAAGGCGGTGAACAGTGATGAGTGAACAGCAGAGATCAATTTCAGTGGTCGACGCCGTCTAGCAACATCTGCGCCCTGCCCCTGCCTTTGAACTCTCGACTTTCGACTTTGAACTCCTAACTATCTCTTGCCCGCCCACTTCTCCGCGCGCCGGCGCACCGACGGCGATACCTCCACCTTCACGCGCAAGTCGGGATCGGCGGCGGGCTCGCCTGCGGTCAGGCGCAGCGGCAGCACGCCCGCCCAGACAGGCAGGTCGTAATCGCCATCGTCATCGCCGGGCGGCCCCGAGCGCGATTTAGCCGAGGCCTCTGCGATTTCGAGCTCAAGGACGTGGGTCGCCTTCAATTCCTGCTCGCTGGGCGGGCGGACCTCCGCCCAGCGGTCGGGAATCAAATGCTCGCTGATGACGCGCAGGGCCTCAAGTTTTTCCGAGCGCTCTTCCACCAGCCGCGCGTTGCCCAGCACCACTACTGACCGGTAATTCATGGAGTGATGAAAGATCGAGCGCGCCAGCACCAGACCGTCGACGAGGGTCACGGTGACGCAGACCGGCAAGCCCTTCGCCAGGTGGCGCAACATGCGGCTGGCCGCCGAACCGTGCAGGTAAAGGTGGTCGCCGCGCCGGCCGTAGAGGGTAGGAATGACATAGGGCTGGCCGTCGGCGACAAAACCCGCGTGGCAGATGAACCCCGCGTCGAGGATTTGCTCGATCACCTGGCGCTCGTGGCTGCCGCGCTCAGGAAGGCGCTTCAAGCGCGTGCGCTCGCTGGCTGGAATTTCCGTCACAGGCTCCTCCTTCGTTTCCTGCGGCACAGGCCGTCCCGGCGGCCCGTCGCTGCCGCCGCGCGCCCGGCGCCGGGTTCCCAAACTAGCCGATGCGCGAAACGGCGTCAACAACCTTGGCATTGGAGCGGCGCCTCCGTGAGCGGCGTCCTCCGGCCATATCGGCCTGCCACCGGCGCGACAGCGCTACGGCGTGATAGAATTCCCCCCGTTATGAAGAATTCACGGATCTCAGTCGAGCGCGGCGACCTGACGCGGCAGCAGGTGGACGCCATCGTTAACGCCGCCAACTCGTCGCTTCTGGGCGGCGGAGGCGTGGACGGAGCGATCCATCGTGCTGCGGGGCCGCAACTGCTCGCCGAGTGCCGGCTGCTAGGCGGCTGCGCGACCGGCGACGCCAAAATTACCTCCGGCTACCGCCTGCCGGCTCTGCACGTGATTCACACCGTGGGCCCGGTGTGGGGCGGCGGCGGGCGAGCCAAGGACGAAGCGCTGGCTTCCTGCTACCGGCGGTCGCTGGAAGTGGCCGTCGAGAACGGCGTGAAGACGGTAGCCTTTCCGTGCATCTCCACGGGCATCTACGGATTTCCGCAGGAGCGCGCGGCGAAGATCGCCGTGGCGGAGGTAAGCAAGTTCCTGGCCGAGCACGCGGAAATCGAGCGCGTGGTGTTCGTCTGCTTTCTGGCCGCCGACGAGGAAATTTACAAGCGCCTGTTGGCCGGTTAGCGGCTGCCTTCAGGGCATCACCTGCCCGCTGGCATGCTGGGCTAAAGCCCGGCAACAAACC
>JBJKQV010000017.1:0-23150 GCA_046704985.1 Terriglobia bacterium | reverse complement strand
CCCGCAAGCACCGCCGCCTGCCCCTCCGCATGCCCATCCTCATCCGCCGCCAGGACGGCACTCAGGAGGTTTCCGTCACCGAGAACATCTCTACCGGCGGGTTCGCCACCGTCCTGTGGATGGAACTGAAGGTGGGCGAGCGCGTTACTTCCATCTGCCCCTACATGAAGGACGGGCAAAACATCGAACAGGTGGCGGAGTGTCGCTGGGGAATGAGCGCCAATCAGGGACTAGCCAAGAAGAAGTACGGCATGCAACTGCTGGATAGCGGTCCCCCTTCCCCTAAGAATTGACCGCGCGCCAAGCGAGCCCCGCGGTTCCGCGCCGGCAGCCGGCCGGAACCCCGGGGCTTATTTGCGCGTCCCACGAACCGCCTGCGCTTGCTCCTTCGGCGCGGCAGGCGTGAGGTGGATCTGATGAGGGTGGAAGGATGGGGGGAACGCCCCCATCCGGAGGATGCCCTGCCGGATGGGGGCGTCGTGCAGGGGGGATTAGCAGATGGAGATGGAACCCTTGACGACCTTGTTGCCGCCTTCGCTTTTGGCCCGGGAGTAGGCTTCCTTGGCGGCTCGGCGGAGCGCGTCGGCTTCTTTCACCTCGCTGCTCGAGAACACACCCACTGAAAGCGTCACGCGGATGGGCCGCGGTTTGGGGGGCTCGCACGAATCATCAAACGTGATTTCCTGGCTGATGTCCGTGTCTTCGTTGTCGAAAATCTCCCGGATCCTTTCGGCCATGGTCACCGCATCGCGGAGGGTGCACCCCGGGGCCACGATCATGAACTCGCTGTCGCCACACCGCCCCAGGGTGTCATACGGGCGGATGGAAGAGGTAACCCGCCTCACGATGGCGCGCAAGACCGAGTCACAAGGAATTTCCCAGTAGGTGTGGTTGAGCTTGCGGAAACGATCGGCGCCAAACACCAGGACGCCAAATTCGCACTCCTGGCGCTTCAGCCGGGTGGTTTCGCACCGCAGGGCATCCAGGATTCCTGCTCGGTTGTGACAGCCCGTCAATGGGTCGTGAGTGATCAGGTAGTTGATGCTTTCCTGCGCGTTGGTGAGCTGCTTCCGAAGCGTCCGAATGTGTACGTGCGGTGGCAATGGAGCCTGAGCAATCTGTGCCTCAGCTCGTTGCATCATCCTCGTCTCCTTCATGAAAAGTACTGTGATCGTCTATCTTTGATGCATGCGAGGCACCAGAGCGGGCTTCGAGAGTTCAACTAACTACCATTCTTTCCATCGCGAAAATGTCTCAAAATGAGACTTTAGAACACGCCCGCGCAGGCAATCTGGGAACCTTCGCGCGCGATGTCGGAAAGTTGGGTGGATTCCTTCTTGCAGAGGCACCTGGCGCGGGTGCTGGGCGGCGGTGCATCCGTCTACCCTTCTCAACCTCGCCTCCCCGGCGCCATCCTGTGCGTGTCAGCTCACGGCCGATGCGCGGGAAGCCTTGCATTGCCGGGATGAGCGCCGGCGTCAGACGATGCGCCCTAGCCTGACGGTAGTTGACTGACAGGTTATCACTCTATTCTTAATAGCCAATTTGGCCTCGGGAGCCCGAAGGGCGGTGAACTCGCCCTCGATTCTGATACAATGCCCTGGGTATGCAAACGGATTGTTCGGGGTGCCCGGTTCTCGATAACGGTCTGTTCCGGAATTTTTCCCAGGATCAGGTCACGCGCTTTACCTGTATCTTCCGCCCCTCCCACTACCGCAAGAATCAGATCGTCTTCTTCGAAGGATCTTCGACCGAGCACGTCTTCTCCCTGCGTTCAGGGCTGGTGAAGATGGTCAAGCCGCTCGAGAACGGTAAAGAACGCATCACCCGGGTCTTGTTTCCGGGAGAGATCTTCGGCATCGAAGCCCTGGCGGGCTGCGCGCACTCGATGAGCGCCGTGGTGCTGCAGGACTCGAGCATCTGCGCCGCCTCGCGCGACCAGTTCTTCGCTTTCTTGCGTGCCAACGTCGACATCACCCTGGAGATGATCCGTTTTCTGGTGGGCGAAGTCTCCCGCGCGCACACGGAAATGACCGAGATGAGTTACAAGGACGCCCGCATGAAACTGGCGACGTTCGTCCTCTCGCTGCTCGCGCCGGGTGAGGAGGTGAGCGCCGGCGAATCCGCCCCCTCCTTGCGCCTGCCGCTCTCCAGCCAGGAAATCGGCGACGTCCTGGAACTGTCCCCCGAGACCGTCAGCCGCACCTGGAACGTCTTACGCCGCGAAGGGCTGGTTGAAAAGCACGGCCGGGAACTGGTGATCCGCAACCTGGCGGGGCTCAGGGAAGCTACGCACCGCTGAAGGAAAATTGCCGGTGCCTTTCGAATCGTTTCAAGTCACGGGCTTTTTGGCCTACAAAGTTGCTACTACCTGCCCCTAACAAGCGCACTAGCCTACCTAAACAAATCAATTGAATACGATTGATTGATATCCGTCAGCCGGATACTTGCTATAAGTCATGGACGCTCGCCTTTTTGTCAGAATATCGTGACGGCTTCGTCGGAAAGGGTCAGGCGCTACTGCAACAAGACACGAACACCTTGAGGAGATTGACGTTGCGGGGACGAGGCGCCCGGCTGTTGGTAAAGAGTGTGGCGCGAGGTCTCACAACGGCCTTCCCTGAGCGGAGCGGAGGTTGATGAGGCTGTTGGGGCGCCTTCCGATAGCGGGTTTGATCCTGGGCTTGGGCCTCGGCTGCTACCTTTTAAGGGGACCTGCAAGCAAGGCAGAAGCACGCATCGGCCCTCCCTCACCTGCCCTTATCTTCGTCGAAGCTCCGGTGGTTGTGCCCGGCGGATTGGCCGGGCGCTTCCCGCAGGGAAGCCGCCTGGCGCGATTCACGCCGGGTGCGCCCGCCCATTCGGCCGTCGACCTCACTCCCGGTTTCTTTGCCGCCGCCGATCCTCGCGTTTCGTTTGACGCAACCCACGTCCTTTTTGCCGGCCAGAAAATCCGCGGCGCCCGGTGGCAAATCTGGGAAATGAAGGCCGACGGCACCGGCCTGCGGCAACTCACCTCGGGTTCGGCCGATAGTTTTCAGCCCGCCTATCTCCCCCGCGGCGAGATCGCGTTCACACGACTCACCGGCAAGGGGCCGCACCTCAGCTTGGCCATCTATGTCGCAAAAGCTGACGGCACGGATGCGCACCCGATCACCTTCGGCCCCGGCGGATTCCAGGTCGAAACGGTTCTTCACAGCGGGCGCCTTCTGGTTTCGGCCCGCGATCCGCTGCTGAGCGGCGGAGAGAGGCGGGCCTTCTACACGTTGAGGACGGACGGCTCGGGGCTCCATCCCTTCCGCGGACTGCCTCCGCGGGGCGTCGTTCAGACGGGAGCAGACGAGCTGGAGGACGGCACGGTTCTTTACGTCGAGGCGCCGGCGGGCGCGGAGCAGGCGAAGGGTGGGAGGCTGGCCTGGATCGTTCCCGGCGCCCTGCGCGGCGCGGCGATCACGGCCCCCGGGGGCGGTTACGCGTCGGTCCACGTGCTGGACGGAAGCCGCTGGCTGGTCTCCCGGCAGGATTCCGCGGCTTCCGGCGGCCACTACAGCCTCTACGCTTTCGACGCGGAAGCCAAGACGCCCGGCCGGCAGATTTATCGCAACCCGAAGCTTTCGAGCCTACAGGGCGTGCCGCTGGAAACGCGTCCGGTGCCCCTCGCCTACTTGAGCATTCTCCATCCGGCGCGCGACTACGCGCGCGTGATCTGCCTGAACGCCTACCTTTCGGCGGACGTTCCGCACGGCCGCATCGCAACGCCCATTGCCCGCGTGAGGGTGCTGGCACTTCGGCCCAGCCACCGCGGCGAGCGCGTTCTCGGTGAGGCACCGGTGGAAAGCGACGGCTCCTTCTACATCAAGGTTCCGGTGGACATTCCGTTGCGGTTTGAAGTGCTGAGCGCGCAAGGGGCGGTGATTCGCGCCCAGCGTGGCTGGATCTGGGCGCGGCCGGGCGAGGACGTGCCCTGCCTGGGATGCCACGAAAGCAAAGCCCGGGTGCCGCGCGACCATTGGCCCCTGGCCTTGAAGCGCCACGTGCAACCTATCCCGGTGGGTGTGCCGGAATCCGCCCCCGCCCGGCACTGAGGAATTTATGGCAATTTCCCGGCGGCAATTCATGACTTGGGCTGCGGCGAGCGGGCCCCTGCTGGCGGCGCGCCGGCTCTGGGGCCGCGGCGCTCCGGCCCTGCCTCCTGCCGCGGTCCCCCTTCCGCGCTTTGAAGACGTCACCGCGAAGTCGGGCATCAACTACCTCCACTCGTTCGGCGAAAAAGACCTGAGCTCGATCATGGAAGGCACCGGCTCGGGCTGCGCCTGGCTGGATTACAACAACGACGGGCTGCTCGACTTGTACGTCGTCAACGGCCGTTACGAGGAGGGGCTGACCAACCATTCCGCGCCCGACGGCCGGGACGCCACCAACCATCTCTATCGCAACAACGGCGACGGCACTTTTACCGACGTCACCGCCCAGGCCGGCGTGCCCGGCAGGGGTATGGGAACGGGCGTCACCGTGGGCGACTTCGACAACGACGGCTACGTGGACATCTACGTGACCGGCTACAACGTGGCCGTCCTCTATCACAACAACGGCGACGGCACCTTTACCGACGTGACGGCGCAGGCGGGGGTCGCGAACCCTTTCTTCGGCGTCGGCGCCGCCTTCCTGGACTACGACCGCGACGGGCGGCTCGACCTCTTTGTGGGCAACTACCTGCGCTTTGTCCCCAGCTACCGGCAGTTTTATCCCGGCGACCATTATCCCGGGCCGCTCGATTACGACCCGGAATTCAACCGCCTCTTCCACAACAACGGCGACGGCACCTTCACCGACGTTTCACGGGAATCGGGGATTGCCCTGGCGCCCGGCCGGGCGATGGGTGTGACGGTGGGCGACTACGACAACGACGGCTGGCCCGACATCTACGTCGCCAATGACACCATGCCCAGCTTCCTTTATCACAACAACCGCAACGGGACCTTTACCAACGTCGCCGTCCAGGTCAACGTCGCCTACGGGCAGAACGGCGAGGCCACCACCGCCATGGGGCCAAGCTTCGCCGACTACGACAACGACGGTTGGGACGACCTGTTCGTTTCCGACGCCCGTTACCATCGCCTGTATCACAACCCCGGCAAGGCGGGCGGCTTCTTCCGCGACGTGACGGACGAGGCGGGCATCGGCAGCGTCTCCGGCCAATACGTTGGCTGGGGGTCGGGCTTTTTGGATTTCGACAACGACGGGTGGAAAGACATCCTCATCGTCAACGGTGGTTTGAGCTGGCTGATTCCCATGGAGAGCGCCCTGCTGCGCAACCTCGGCGACGGAACCTTTGAAGACGTCTCGACGCAAGCGGGGCGTTTCTTCGAGGAGCGCCACGTGAACCGCGGCGTCTGTTTTGGCGACTACGACAACGACGGCTACGTGGACGCTTTCGTGACTACCCTGGGCGGCAAGGGAATCCTGCTGCACAACACGGCGGACGCCTCGCGGCGCCACCACTGGCTGACCGTCAAGCTGATCGGAACGCGCAGCAACCGCGACGGCTACGGAGCCCGCCTGGAGCTCGAGGCCGGCGGCCTGCGCCAGGTGGTGCACGCAGTTTCGGAGTCCGGCTACCTTTGCCAGAGCGATCCGCGGCCGCACTTCGGACTGGGAACGGCCGCCGAAGCCGATCGCCTGACCATTCGCTGGCCCAGCGGAACCGTCCAGACTCTCGAGCACATCAAGGCTGACCAGATTCTCAGTGTGACGGAACCCGCGCAGGCGGCGGGGAAGGGCAAGAGCCGATGAAGAAGCGGCGCGAGAACGGAGCTTCAGGAGCAGCGCGGAAGCCGGGCACGCTGGTGCGCATCGCGCTGGTGGCGGCGCTCGTGGCCGGGGGCTTGGCCATGGCGTTCATGGACGCCAACCCTGTGCGCGCCCAGTATCCTACCGACTCTGCGCCGCGCTACCTCAGCCCCGTGGCTCTGCAACTCTCGCCGGACGGCCGCCGGCTCTATGTGGTTTGCGAAGGTTCGAACAAACTGCTGGTGGTGGACACCCGCACCCGGCGGGTGGTCGGCCGCGTCTCGACCGGCGACCGGCCCAAAGGCGTGGCGATTTCCCCCGACGGCCGGCGAATTTACGTTTCCAATGAATGGAATGACACGGTCTCCGAAATTGACGCCGACACCTTGCACGTGCTGCGGACGCTCAAGACCGGCTGGGGACCGGTGGGCATCGCCGTCGACCACGCGGGCAAGTTTCTCTACACGGCCGACACCCTAGGCGACAACATCTCGGTCATTGACCTCGAGACCGGCAGGGAAATCAAACGCTTGAACGCGGGATATTTTCCCGAATACATGGCCCTTTCCCACAACGGCAAGTCGCTCTTCGTTTCCAATCTGCTGGCGCAGGTGGCTCCGCCCGACGAGCCGCCGGTTGGGCAGCTGACCGTCGTCGACACGGCGCGGCAGATGGTGACGGGGCGAATTGAGATCCCGGGGGCCGTGCAGCTCCGCCAGGTCGCCCAGGTTCCCGAGCGGGCCGGCGGGTATCTGCTGATTCCTTTCATGCAGCCCCACAACCTGGTGCCGCTGGTTCAGATCCAGCAGGGCTGGTACGCGAGCCATGGGATGGCGGTCATCGCGCAACCCGGCGCGCCGCGGGCGCGGGTCACCGAGCTGCTGCTCGACGACGTGGGCCGTTCGTTCGCCGACGGGTTCGGCGCCGCGGCTTCTGCCGACGGGCGCTGGGCGCTGGTCACTGCTTCGGGCGCCGACATCGTCTCCGTCATCGACCTCGCCAAGCTCAATCAATTCCTGCGGCGCGTTCCCGCCGGCAACCCCGAAGCGCTGGCGGACCGCTTGGATTCGGCGCGGGAGTTCGTGGTGCGCCGCTTGCCCACGGGGCGCAATCCCACCGCCGTCACCGTCTCGCCCGACAGCCGCTTCGCTTACATCGCCAACCGCACGGACGATACGCTGAGCGTGGTGGACCTGGAGAAATTACAGGTCTCGACCATCGGCCTGGGCGGGCCGAAGGAAATCACCGCCATCCGCCGCGGCGAGCAACTGTTCTTCGACGCGCGCTTTTGCTACCAGCAGCAGCTGGCGTGCGCGACGTGCCATCCTCACGAAGGGTTCGAAGACTCGCTAGCCTGGAGCCTCGAGACTCCCGAACTGGGCCGCGACGTGGTGGAGAATCGCACCCTGTTCGGCATCGCCGAGACTTCGCCCTTCAAGTGGAACGGCGGGAATCCGAATCTGGCCACGCAGGACGGGCCGCGCACGGCCATGTACATCTTCCGTTCGCAGGGTTTCAGCCCCACGGAAGTTCGTGACCTGGTCTCCTACATCAACTCCCTGAAGCTGCCGCCCAACCCGCACCGGGCCCCCGGCGGCCGGCTGACCGACGCGCAGGAGCGCGGGCGCGACATCTTTTTCCGCACCACCACCAACAGCGGCGCCCTGATTCCGCTCCGCGACCGCTGCTATTACTGTCATGCGCCGCTTACGCACTACACCTCCAGGGTGCGGATGGACGTCGGATCCTCGACGCCCTACGACACCGTCAAGGATTTCGACGTGCCGCAACTGGAGGGCGTCTACATGCGCCCGCCCTATCTGCACAACGGCCAGGCGCTCACTCTGGAAGAGATCTGGACCAAATACAACTCCGACGACAAACACGGGATTACCTCCGACATGAACAAGGTGCAGTTGAACGACCTCATCGAGTACCTGAAGACCTTGTAAGGGAAACGCGAGGATGCAAAGCAAATCCGGCGGGAGGATGGAATGAGAAATTGGTGGCGCGCAGGTTTTCTGGGGTGCGCGGTGCTGCTGGCGCTGGCGGCTCCGCGCGGCATGGCCCAGACGCCTCCCCTGTACACGAAATGGGTCAACTACACGCCCGCCGATGGTTTCCCGGAGGGTGAAGTCTTCTCGGTGGCCGTGGATGGCCAGCGCATCTGGGCGGGAACCACCCACGGCCTGGTGCTGCTCGAGAACGGCAAGGTGCAGAAGGTGTTCACTCCTGCCGACGGCCTGGCCGGCCGGCCGGTGATGAGCATTGCTGTTGACCATCGCACCGGCGACGTCTGGGTGGCGACTTTCGGCGGCCTTAGTCGCTATTCAGCGGGACAGTTCAAAAATTACACCAACCTCTCGAGTGGTCTCGCCAACAACCTGGTTTACGCCGTCGCCATGCAAGGGAAATATCTCTGGGCCGCCACGGCCGCGGGAGTCAGCCGCCTGGACACCGACAGCGGCGATTGGACCATCTTCAACGAGCAGAACTCGCCCTTCGAAGAGCCCTGGTCTTATGCCATCGCGGTGAGCAAGGAGAAGGTCTACCTGGGCCTGTGGGGAGGCGGAGTGCTCGTCTACGACCTGGCCGGCCACTACTGGCGGCCCTATACGGACCCCGACGGCTCAATGGAGATCGTGCTCTACCGCAACCAAGGGCTCATCCACATCATCGTCAGCAGCGTTGCCTACGACGCGGAAACCAAGATGTTCTGGGCGGGGACTTACTTTGGCCTGAGCGGCTACGACGGCCGGAACTGGCACAACTACCTCGCCAAGGACAGCGGGCTGGCCGACGACTTCATCAACGGCGTGCAGGCGCGCGGCGACCTGGTCTGGGTGGCGACGCAGAAAGGCCTCAGCGAGTTCGACTACAAGACCAATACCTGGGTCACCTATCGCCCCGCGAACTGGCAGGCGCTCGACGCCGCCCAGGCGCACGCCGCCGGGCGTGGGGAGATCCTGATTACGGCGCCGGACGGCAAGAAGCGCAAGCTCGAAACGCCCACCTCGCTGGCGCACAACTACATTTTGAATCTGGCCTTCCAAGGCCAGGATATCTGGGTCGCCACCGCCGGAGGCCTCAGCCACGGCATGGTCCAGACCGACAAGGAGGGACGTCACCATGAGTCAAATGCAACCCGGCGTTGAGGTGCTCACGCCCAAAGGAACCCGCAAACCGCTTCCCCGCAAAGCCATCTGTGCTCCGCAGGTCCTGAACGAAGCGTACGATTACGATCGTCCCTCCTCGTTCTCTCGCGGCCTGCGCCTGGACATCAAGGGCATGACCATTCTCCTGATTTCGGGGACGGCGAGCGTCGACGAGCAGGGGCGCAGCGTCCACGAAGGGGATTTCCGCGCCCAGGCCTGGCGCACCTATCGCAATATCACCGCGCTGCTCGAGTCGGAGGGCGCCACGTGGAAGGACGTCGTCCGCACCACCTGCTACCTGCGCGATATCGAGCGCGATTACGCGGCCTTCAACGAAATTCGCACGGACTTCTTCAAGCAACAGGGCTTGAATCCGCTGCCGGCCTCGACGGGCATCCAGGCGATTCTGTGCCGGCCGGACCTGCTGATCGAGATGGAGGCCATGGCCATTTTTGAGTCGGACCGTTAGCCCGGGAAAGCGCCTCGGCCCTCCGCGTGGGGTGCGGCCGCCGGGGTATTTCCGAAAGCGGGGTGGGTTGTGAAGATTGCCGGAAAAGTGACCCTCGAAGATCTGCCGCGGATTTGCCCGTTGCTCTGCCGGGAAACTCAGCCGGATTACGGAGCCGACGGGCGCCGCGTGGTAGAGGTTGGCGGGGTGCGCTTTGGGACGGGCATCCCCGTGGTCATTGCCGGTCCCTGCGCCGTGGAAAGCTGGGAGCAGACCTCCGAGCTGGCGAAAATTGCCAAGTCGGCGGGCGCCGACATGCTGCGCGGCGGAGCCTACAAGCCGCGTACCTCGCCGCACGATTTCCAGGGGCTGGGTTTGGAAGGACTGAAGATCCTGCGCGCCGCCGGTGACGCCGCGGGCCTGCCGGTGGTGACGGAAGTGATCGACGTGCGCCTGGTCGAAACCGTGGCGCGCTATGCCGACATGCTGCAGATCGGCTCGCGCAGCATGCAGAACTATCCGCTGCTGGTCGAGGCGGGCCGTTCGCGCAAGCCCGTTCTGTTGAAGCGCGGCATGGCCGCCAACCTCTGCGAATGGCTGGGGGCGGCGGAATACCTGGCGCAGGAGGGCAACCTCGACGTGGTGCTTTGCGAGCGGGGAATCCGCGCCTACCCGGGCAGCGAGTACTCGCGCTTCACGCTCGATCTGAACGCCATCCCCGCAGTGCACAGGCATACTTTCCTGCCGGTGATTGTGGATCCCAGCCACGCGACCGGGGTGGCGGCCATGGTCGAGCAGGCCAGCCGCGGGGCGCTGCAGTTCGGGTGTGACGGCCTGATCATCGAGATCAGCAGCGAGGGCGCTGCGTGCGCGCGTCCGCGCTGCGACGCGGACCAGGCGATCGGCCCCGAGACGTTGCGCCGCATCGTGGCTTTCGCCCGCCATGGCGAGCAGGCGGCGGGCAGGGTGAAACTGGAAGCGATGGCGCATTAGCGCCGTCCAGACATATGCGGGGGACGGAAGGACACCTGGTGAGGAGGCACAGGATGGGGAAAGTTGCAGGTTGCCTGGGGGGATTGATCTTGCTTCTGGCGAGCCCCGCCTGGCCGCAGTCGGCCCCGACAACGAAGCAAGCGAAGAAGCCGGCCATGCCCTATGCCAACATGCCGCAGCAGGCGGTGCCCTTCGGGCGTTTCCGCAAGCCCTACCAGGAATGGTACGTCGAGCCCAACACCATGGAATACGACGGCGCCGCCCGCAGCGAACCGGCGCCCGATCTGAAAGATCTGAAGTCGGTCAACATCGGTTTCCTGGGACCGATCGGCAAGGACAATCCAGACTCGCCGTACGGCATCGCCATGTTGCACGGCGCGCAGCTGGCTCTGGAAGAAGCCAACGCCCATGGCGGGTATCAGGGTATACCCTTCGAGCTCAAGATCCACGATGACCTGCCCCTTTGGGGCGCCTCTTCCATGGACATCGTGAGGATGCGCTTTGACGAGCACGACTGGGCGATGTTGGGTTCGATCGACGGCGCCTCCACGCACATCGCCCTGCGCGCCTCGCTCAAGATCGAGCTGCCCATCATGGACACCGCCACCACCGATCCCACGGTGACCGAAACGCGCGTGCAGTGGCTGCTGCACAATTTTCCCGACGACCGGCAGCAGGGCTACGCGCTGGCCGACTACATCTTCAACCAGCGCAAGCTCACCCACGTGGGCGTCCTGCGCGTCAACGGCCGTTACGGACGCCGGGGACACGAGGAGTTTTTCAACGACGCGCGGCGCATGGGTTTCCAGCCTCTGGTGGTGGTCAAGTACCCGCCCGGGGCGGAGGATTTCACCGAGCAATTGCATTCTCTGAGACGCCTGGGAATCGACGCGCTGGTCCTCTGGGGCAGCGCCCGGGAGGCGGGGCTGATCCTCAAGCAGATGCGGGCCATGGGAATGAAGCAGCCGGTTTTCGGCAGCAGCCGGGTGGCCTATCCTGAGCTTCTGAAGATCGCCGGCCCGGCGGCCGAGGGCTTGATCGCCGTTTCGGCTATCGACCCCTCGCGCACCGACCCGGCCTGGCAGACCTTCCGCCGCCGCTATGAGGAGCGCTACCACGCCGAGCCCGACGGCTACGCCTCCTACGCCTACGACGGCATGACCATGCTGGTCGCGGCCATTCGCAAGGCGGGACTGAACCGCGCGCGCATCATGGACGCATTGCGCGCCTACGCCATGAAGCGCTACCAGGGCGTGAGCGGCACGGCTTTGTTCGATTACACGCTCAACAACATCGCCCCGGTGACTTTCGCCGAGGTGAAAGACGGGCGATTCGTGTACTGGCCCGAGCACCGAACGGACTGGAAAGTCCACCCCCTGGCCATGGCTCACTAAACCGAGATG
The DNA here is from genome assembly GCA_046704985.1 of Terriglobia bacterium. Lineage (GTDB taxonomy): Bacteria > Acidobacteriota > Terriglobia > UBA7540 > UBA7540 > JBJKQV01. The sequence goes on along the minus strand of JBJKQV010000017.1, from coordinate 11,361 downwards.
AAGAAGTTGCTGCGCAATGCTTCGCGAAGCTTTCTGCTCCTGGCGGGCCTGGTGGCCCTGCTGGGATGGGGAGGCGGGGTGCGCGCGCAAAGTCCCGACCCTCCTCGCCCCTATGCCACGCTGGGTGCGGCGCGCTATGACGGGCCTGGAAGGCAGGCGGCGTTCGATCTGACGGGCACGACGATTCGCATCGGCATCCTGGCGCCCCTGCACGGCCCGCAGCAGGCCGACGGCGAAGCGATCGTGCGGGCGGCGCGCATGGCGCTCGCAGAAGTTTCCCGGCAGCCTCTGCCCGGCGGACGGCGGCTGGTGCTGGCGGTCGGCGACGAAAGCGGCCCCGCCTGGGGCCGGGTAGCCGATGCGCTCAACCGCCTGGTTTTTGCCGAGCGAGCCGTGGCTGTCGTCACCTCGGCCAGCGGCGCCACGGCGCACCTGAGCGAGCAGGTGGGCAATCGCATCGGCGTTCCCATCCTCACCCTTTCGAGCGACGTCACCACCACCGAAATCAATCTGCCCTGGATTTTCCGCCTGGGGCCCAGCGACGCCCTCCAGGCGCGCGCCATCGCCCGCGACATCTACCGGGCGCGCGGCCTGCGGCGGGTGATTCTGGTGACCGAAGATGACCACGACGGGCGAGTCGGCCGGCAGCAATTTGCCCAAGCCGCGCAGCAATTGCAAGCTCCCCCGCCTGTTTTGCTGGCGCTCAATCCCTTGCGGCCCGACGCCGCGTCCTTGCTGGCCCTGGTCAAGAAGCAATCGCCGCAAGCCCTGGTTTTCTGGACGCGCCCGGAAACGGCCCGAGCCATGCTGGAAGCTTTGGCGAATGCGCCGCTCGACGCTCCCCTTTACCTGTCGCAGCAAGCGGCGCAGCAGAGTTTCGGGCAGAGCAATGTCTGGACGCTGAAGGAAGCGGGGCCGGGAGGCGGCGGCGGCATTTTCACCGTTGTTGCCGACGCGCCGGAGACTCCCGCGCGCGCCGATTTTGTGCGGCGCTACCGGGCGGAGGCGGGCGCGTACCCCGGCCCTATCGCCGCGGAAGCTTACGACGCCGTGTGTATGGTTGCGCGCGCCGTGCGCGAAGCCGGACCCAACCGTGCCCGCGTACGCGATCGTCTGGCCGTCCTGGCTTTGTCGGGGGTGTCGGGCAGGATTGCGTTCGACGGCCAGGGAAACGACCTGGCGAAGGTCCGGCTGATCCGCCTTCGCTGACGTGGCGCGCGGCGGAGTCGGCAGCCGGCCGCGGCACGAATGAAGGCGGCGTTGATCCGGCTGCCGGGGCTTGAAACTTCAGGAGAGTGTGATGCCACAGAGCGTTTCCGTTTCCCAAACTTACGACGTCATCATCGTGGGCTCGGGAGCGGGCGGCGGCATGGCCGCTTACAACCTCACGCGGGCGGGCGCCAAGTGCCTGGTGCTGGAAGCGGGAGGGTGGTACGACGCGGCGCGGGATTCGCCGTGGTTGCAGTGGGAGTACGACGCGCCTCACCACGGTGGCGGAGACTTTCACTCGCCCATGGATTACTTTACCGCCGTCGTCGGCGGCTGGCAGGTGGCCGGCGAGCCCTACGTTTCCGCTCCCGGAACCGACTGGATGTGGTTCCGCTCGCGCATGCTGGGAGGCCGCACCAATTCCTGGGGCAGAATCTCGCTGCGCAACGGCCCCTACGACTTCAAACCCCACAGCCGCGACGGCAAGGGTTTCGACTGGCCCATCCGCTATGAAGACCTGGCGCCCTATTACGACCGGACCGAAGAATTGATCGGCGTGTTCGGTTCCGCGGAGAACATCGAAAACCTTCCGGACGGGAAATACCTGGCGCCCCCGGAGCCGCGCTGCTACGAGCTGCTGGTCCAGAAGACGTGCCGCAAGCTGCGCATTCCCTGCATTCCATCCCGGCTGGCGATTCTGACCCAGGAGCACCACGGGCGCCCCGCCTGTCACTACGTTTCGCAGTGCGGGCGTTGCTGCCGCCTGGGCTCCAATTTTTCCTCCCCCGTCGTTCTCCTCATGCCGGCACGGGAGACCGGCAACCTGGAAATCCGCACCGACGCCATGGTGCGGGAAGTTCTGACCGACGAGGAAGGCCGCGCTGCGGGGGTTTCGTACATCGACAAACGCAGCCGCCAGGAAGTGCGCGTGCGCGCCAAAGTGATCGTTCTCGCCGCCAGCTCCTGCGAGACGGCGCGCCTCCTGCTGAACTCGCGCAGCCGGCGCTTTCCCAATGGCCTGGCCAATTCCAGCGGCATGGTGGGCAAGTACATCATGGACACCGTGATGTCCGACGTCACCGGGTATATGCCCCAGATGATGGGGCTCCCTCCCCATAACGAGGACGGCGTGGGAGGCATGCACCTCTACATGCCCTGGTGGAACTGCCAACAGCAGCAGAAGCACGAACTCCCCTTTTCGCGCGGCTATCACATTGAGTTCGACGGAGGCCGCCAGGGAATGCCCATGCCGGGCCTGCTTTGCGGCTCGGAGCGTTTTCTGGGCGGCGGTTACGGCGCCGGCCTGAAGGAAGCGTGCCGGAAACTCTACGGTTCTTTCATCAATTTCCACGGGCGCGGCGAGATGATTCCCAACGAGAAGAGCTACTGCGAGATCGACCACGGCACGCTCGACCAGTGGGGAATTCCCGTCCTCAAGTTCCACTTCCAGTGGGGCGAGGACGAAATCCTGATGGCACGCCACATGCAAGAGACCTTCCAGGAGATCGTCAAGACCGCCGGCGGCGAGGTGGCCGAGTCGGCGGGCGAAGACCGGCGGTGGGGGATTTCCGCGGGCGGGCAGTGCATTCACGAAGTGGGCGGCGTGCGCATGGGCGATAGCCCCAGGACTTCCGTCCTCAACCCGCACTGCCAGGCGTGGGACTGCAAGAACCTTTTTGTGGCCGACGGGGGGCCGTTCGTCAGTTCCGCCGACAAGAACCCCACCTTGACCATCATGGCGCTGGCGTGGCGGACCAGTGACTACATCGCCGAGCAGGTGAAGAAAGGGAATGTCTAGGTGACGGCAACCCGTCCCTCAGCCGCAGGTTCGAGGGCCGGCGAGAGAGGCGCTATGGAGAAAGAGATCAAAGGGCGAGGGCTGCGCTTCGAGCGGCGTGAGATTTTGAAACTGATGACGAGTGCGCCGGCGCTGGCGCTGGTGTCGGCCGTACCGCTCGCTTCCCGGGCGGCGGGCGCCGTGCCTCCGCCCGCGGCCGAGCAGCCCGTCGCCGCTTCCCACCCGAAGGCCTTGACTTCGCACGAGTGGAGGACCCTGCGCATTCTTGCCGACCAGATCATTCCCGCCGACGAGCAGTCGGGCAGCGCCACCCAGGCCGGGGTTCCGGAATTCATCGACGACTGGCTGGCCCTCCAGCGCGGCAGCCTGCTGGACGAAATCCGCGGCGGGCTCACGTGGCTGGACATGGAGTGCCAGCGCGCCCATCAGTTGAACTTCGCAGACTGTTCGCCGAGCCAGCAGGAGCGGATTCTCGACCGCATCGCCTATCCCGCCAAGGCCGCGCGCGAAGATGCCGCCGGCGTCGCCTTCTTCAACACGCTTCGCGATCTGGTGGTCAGCGGATTCTTCACCAGCCAAATGGGTATCCGCGATTTGCCCTACGTCGGCAACGAACCCCAGTCGGCCTGGTGGGGATGCCCCGGAGCGGTGCTCGAAAGATTGGGAGTCGGCAAGGGGAAAGCCGAAAGCTGATCCCCGCCGGTGCCGGAGAGTTCCCATGGGATACCTGAATCGGAAGTGCCTCAATCGCATCTCTTCCGAATCGTTCCGCAAGGAAAAGCCGTACCCCTGGGCCAGCATCGAGGATACCATGATGCCGGAAGCTTTTGAGCGCCTGGCGCAGACGTTTCCCGACCTTTCGTTCTTTCCCCAAGAACCCCAGAACGGGTCGGCCTTCGGCCAGGTACGCCAGGCGCGGGCCATTTCCCCTTACCGCCAGGACTCGCCCCTGCCTCCGGTGTGGAAGGAATTTGTGGCGGAACTGGAAGGGGAATTTTACGAGTCTTTCCTGCGCCGCATGTTCGAGCTGCCGGCGGGCCAGCCTCTCCTGCTGAGCATGGAATGGCATTACGCCTGGCAAGGGTGCGCGGTTTCGCCGCACTGTGACGCCCCTCTCAACCTGGGCCGGCACATCTTCTACTTCAACACCGAATCCGAATGGGACGCAAAATGGGGAGGCGAGATTCTGATTCTCGATGACCTGTGGCGCCTGCCGGCAGACGCCGCGCCGCGCTTTGAGGACCTTCAGACCGCCGCGGTGGTGGACCCGCGCGGCAACGGCAGCCTGATCTTTCGCTCCACGGACCATTCCTGGCACGGCATCCGGCCCCTGGAATCTCCGCCTCGCAGGCTGAGAAAGCTTTTCGTGGTCACCGTGAACGCGCCGGCGGCCAAGGCGTGGTGGTCGCGGGTGCGGCGCAAGGCCGCCTCCGGCGACACGCTGTGAGGGAAATACGCAAGAAGGGAAGCAGTCCGGACGCGCCCGGTCCCGTTAAGTCCCCGGCTTGGCAGTCTTGATAATTCCTTGCCCCTCGCGAATAGTGAGGATGCAGTCCGCCTCGACGTTCGTGAACTTCTCAACCTTCCCGGTCGTAGGCCACTTCACCTCGATCAGGTCAATAGTCCCGGCCTTTCCCACTCCAAAGTGCAGGCGCAGATCCGACTGTGACATGACGCTCGTGCCGCTGTGAACCTCGTCCATCTGCCGGTGTTTTCCGGTGGTCACCCAGGCGCGGGCGCCGATCGCCGTGCGGTTGCAGCGGGTGCCCAGCAGCTTGAGCTTGATCCAGTGGTTCTTGTTCCCGCCGTCGTTGCGCAGCAGCGAGGGATAGTCGTTCATGTTGTTGACCACCACGTCCACGTCGCCGTCGTTGTCGTAATCGCCGAAAGCGCAGCCGCGGCTGGAAAAGCGCGCCGTGAAGCCCGGCCCCATGCGCGCCGAGACGTTCTCAAAGCGCCCGTTCCCCAGGTTGTGGTACATGATGCGCGGCTCTTTGAAGGTCTGATCCACGTGGTGGGCGTCGACCTGGGGGTAGACGTGGCCGTTCACCTGGCAGATGTCCGGCCAGCCGTCGTTGTCGTAGTCGACGAAGCCGCATCCCCATTTGACGTCGCGCATGTCCTGCGCCACCCGGGCCTCGGAGGTGACGTCGGTGAACGTGCCGTCGCCGTTGTTGTGATAGAGGTCGGCGGTGTCGTCGGCAAAGTTGGTCTTGTAGATGTCCAGCCAGCCGTCGCAATCGTAATCGCCCACCGCCAGGCCCATCCCCGCCTGTTCCAGCCCGTCTTCGCTGTAAGCGCACCCGGCCATGAGGGCGATGTCTTCGAAAGTGCCGTCGTGGCGGTTGTGGTAGAGGATGCTGGCCTCGGAATCGACGGCTACGTAAATGTCGGGCCAGCCGTCGTTGTCGAGGTCGTAGGAAACCGCGCCGATGGCGTAGCGCGGTCCGGGCTTGAGGATGCCCGACTTTTCGGAGACGTCGCTAAAGGTTCCGTCGCCGTTGTTGTGGTAAAGGAGGTTGGAGCCGGCGGGCAGGCCGCGCGGCCCGCACAGCACCGGGAACCCCTTCCACTCGCAGTAGCCGGCGTTGCCGGGCGCCGGAACGTTGGCGAGGTCGAGCACGATGTAGTTGGCGATAAAGAGGTCCAGAAATCCGTCGCGGTCGTAATCCAAAAAAGTGCATCCGGTTCCCCAGCGGACGGCGTCCATGTAGAGGCCGGCCTGCTTGGTGACGTCGGTAAACGTCCCATCGCCGTTGTTGCGAAACAGGAGGTTGTGCCCCCAGAAGGTGAGGAAGAGGTCGTCCCATCCGTCGTTGTTGTAGTCGCCCACGCAGACGCCGGTCTGCCAGCCGGTGCGCCCCAGCCCCGCGCGCTCGGTAACGTCGGTGAAGGTGCCGTCGCGGTTGTTCTTGTAGAGTTGGGTGGTGGGAGCTTTGCCGGCCGGCCAGAGCGCGCCCAGGCGCGTGCCGTTGGTCAGGTAGATGTCCTGCCAGCCGTCGTTGTCGTAATCGAAGAAGGCAATGCCGCTTCCCTTAGTTTCGATGATGTATTTCTTGTGGTCGACGTCGCCCCACACGTTGCGGGTGTTGAGTCCTGCTTCCCGGGCCACATCCACGTAGGTGACGGGCGTCGCGTTTGTGGAGGAGGGAAGCTCCGCCGCCCGGAGAAGCGGCGCCCCCGTCCACCTCCAAACCGGGGTGGTGAGGACTTCCAGCAACTTGGACCCCAGGATGGCCGCGCCGGAGCCCAGAATTGTGCGACGGGAAAATTCCATTCGATACTCGAGAGGCCGGCCCTGCGAGAAGCGACCGCCTCATTGGCCGGACAGCCTCTCGGCCGCCCCATCTCGCCTTCGAAATGCCCGCAAAAGGTCAATTATATTACACGAGCCCGTCCTCCCTAAGCCGCTTTTTGCCGGCCCGCGCCGCACCGCGCGGCTCGAGCCCACGGGGATAGGCTGGCGCGCAAAATCCTGTCATAATAGCGACGCTCGCGCCGCTTGGCGCGCCGCCGTCCAGACCGGAAACTCAGCGTGCCGTGCTGCCAGCCGTCAGCTCTCGCACCGCGAATTTCGCCGCGAGGATGCCATGTCGTTGATGATGGAAGAAATTCTCTCGCAGCCGCAGTCTCTGGCCCGGACTCTGGATGAGGAGCGAGGGCACGCGCTGGAATTCCGGCGCTTTGCCCGGCGTCGCCGCTTCCGGCTGGTGCTGCTGGTGGCGCGCGGCACCTCCGACAACGCGGCGGTCTTCGGCCGCTATCTCCTGGAACTGAACTGCGGCATTCCGGCGGCGCTGGTGGCGCCTTCGCTTTACACCCTCTATCACGTGCGCGTGGACCTGCGCAGGGTGTTGGTGGTGGGCATCTCGCAGTCGGGCAAGGGTCCCGACGTCAACTGGGTGCTCGAATCGGCGCGGCGCCAGGGCGCCTACACGGTGGCGATCACCAACGAGGCGCGCTCGCCCATCACCCATGCCGCCGACGAGGTGTTTCTGGTGCGGGCCGGGCGCGAGCGTTCCGTCGCCGCCACCAAGACCTACACCGGCCAATTGCTGCTCCTCTACCTGCTGGCCTCGGCGCTGGGGGAGGGCGTAACGCTCCCCCGGCTCAGTGCGATTCCCGATCGCGCGGAACGCGCCCTGGGGCTCGCGCCGCAGGTGCGCGAACTGGCCGGCTGCTACCGAGCCATGCGCCACTGCGCGGTAGTGGCGCGCGGCCTCCACTACGCCAACGCTTTCGAATGGGCGCTGAAGCTTATGGAAACCTGCTACGTGGTGGCGGAGCGGTTTTCCGCGGCGGATTTCCTGCACGGGCCCATCGCCATGATCGACAAGGATTTTCCCGTGCTCCTGCTCAATCCGCCCGGCAAGGCCTTTGGCGGCCTGACGCGGCTCGCCCAGCGCCTTCGCCGGCTGCGCGCCGACACGTTGATGATTACCTCCGAGCAGGCGCGCGTCCCCGCCGGCACCCGGGTGCTGCGCGTGCCCGGCAAGATTGCGGAGACTTACTCACCCATTCCTTACATTATCCCCGGCCAGCTTTTTGCCGCGCTGCTGGCCGAGGCCAAAGGGCTCGACCCTGACCGGCCGCGTTCGCTGCACAAGGTGACGCAAACGATTTGAGCGCTCGCGCCGCTCCCGGACGCCGGCCGCCATACCCTGTTGGATTCAGTGGAGGGACGATGGCCAACGGTTGCAGGTTGTGGACGGACTTCTTCCGGCGACGGCTGGGACGCGGGCGCCCGGCACTTCGCGGCCGTGCCTGGATGGCCGTTTTGTGCGCCGTGTGGATTCTGGGCGCCACCGTCGCAGCGTGGGCGGGGCCGATGCCCCCGGCCAATTCCCCGGAGCCGCAGTTCCAGAAACAATTGCGCGGGATTGCTTCCAGCTTCGGCGGCCAGGTGACGCTGGCAGGCGTGAACCTGAAAACCGGCGAGCGCTTCGGCCTCAATCCCGAGCGCCCTGTTCCGACCGCTTCCATCATCAAATTGCCGGTGATGGTCGAAGCGTTTTATCAGATGCAAGAGGGTAAACTGCGCTGGTCGCAGCCCGTCAAGCTCACGGACTGGGACCGGGTGGAGGGTTCGGGAATCCTACAGTTTCTCGACCCGGCAACGGGCCTGACGCTCGGCGACGCCATCACCCTGATGATCGACCTGAGCGACAACACCGCCACCAACATCGTCCTGCGCCAGACCGGCATCGCCCCGGTCAACGCCCGCATGAAGCAGTTGGGGCTGAAACATACGACGCTGTTCAAATTTGTGTTTCACGCTTCCGAAACCGAATCGGCGGAGGAGAAACAGTTCGGCCTGGGCGTGACCACGGCCGACGACATGGTGCGCCTGCTGACCCTGATCCGTGAACACAAAATCCTGACGCCCGCCGACTGCGACCGCATGTTGAAGATATTGAGCCAGCAGCAGGACAACGACGCCTTTCCGCGTTACACCAGCAACCTTCCCAACGTCACCTGGAAGCACAAGACGGGCGCGCTCGAAGCGGTGCGCAACGACGTGGGCATTGCCGAAACGCCCGCCGGCCCCATCGTGCTGGCCGGGTTCGCGTACGACTCTCCCGACCGGCAATGGACCGCCGACAACGCCGCGCTGCTGGTTCTGGGAAGGCTGGCGCAGGCGGTGCTGGGGCATTTCCTGCCCGCCGCGTCGAAACCCTCAGACTGATATCGCCACTTTCAAATCAGCCGGCGTTGGCCTCGACGGGTTTCAGCCCCAGGCCAGGCCGGTCGGGCAGGATCAGTTTGCCGTGCTCGACCTTGACCCCTGAGAACGGGTCGTTGGCGATGAGGAGGTTCCCGTCCAGGTCGGCGTAGTCAACCAGCGGCGACAGTTGGGCCGCCGCCGTCACGCTGACCGAAGAAGAGATCATGCAGCCGAGCATGGTCTTCAGGCCCAGCGAGCGGGCAATCTGAATCATGCGGTAGGCCTGAAGAATGCCGCCGCATTTGTCGAGCTTGATGTTGATGCCGTCGTAGGCGCCCACCAGGCGCGGGATATCGCGGGCGCTCTCGCAGGCTTCGTCGGCGATGAGCGGCAAGTGAACGCGCTCGCGCACCCAGCGCGTTTCTTCCAACATGGCGGCGGGCATCGGCTGCTCGACGAATTCCACCCCCTGCGTTTTCAGCCAGTTGATCTTGCGCACCGCTTCCTCTTTGTCCTTCCAGCCTTCGTTGGCGTCGACGCGGAGGGGCTTGTCGGTGACGCTGCGCACCGCGGCGATGGTCGCCTCGTCGGTATCGAGTCCCACTTTGATCTTCAGCACCGGGTAGGGCGCGGCTTCGCGAACCTTCTGGCGCGTCACCTCCGGGGTGTCGATGCCGATGGAGAAGGTGGTGACCGGGGCGTCGGCCGCGTCGAGGCCGAAATAGCGATAGAGAGGAAGGCCCAGTTTCTGGCCGATCCAATCCATGAGGGCGATGTCGACGGCCGCCTGCGCGGCGTGCTGGTGAGGGAGCCGGGCGGCGACCTCCCGCGTCAGCTTGTCGAAGTGCCAGGGGTCGCTGCCGGTGATGAGCGCGTCCAGCGAGCGGACGGCCGAGCGCGCGGAAGCGGCATCCTCCTTGTAGCGGACGATGGGCGCGCCCTCGCCGTGGCCGGTGAGCCCGTCGCGCACGTAGCGAACGTAAAGGACGTCGCGATATTCGCTCGACGACATGACGGTCGTCCAGGTATGCCGCAGCCGCAGGCGGACGATCTCCGTCTCCAGGCGCGCTTCCGGGGAAGCCGCGGAAGCCATCGCTCCGCGCGCTGAGGCCGTTGCGCCACGCTCCGCCAGGGCCGCCGCGGCTCCCGCCAGGCCCATCTGCTTCATCCATTCCCGTCGATTCATTTCAACCTCCGTACCGCGACCAAGAGTTGGTGCCAGTGAGGATCCTTGAGGCGGCTGATCTGCACCCCGGGGTGGAGGTAGGTGGTGTCGTGAATGAATTTTCCATGGCCGAGGTACATGCCGGTGTGGGTGATCTTGCCGGGGGAGGAGCCGAAAAAGAGCAGGTCGCCGGCCTTGGGCTTGTTGAGTCTGATTTCCTTCAGGCGCGGCCACGCCGCCTGGGGCCCCGCGTCGCGCGGCATCAGGACGCCTCGTTGACGCATGAGCATCTGCGTGTAGCCGGAGCAATCGAAGCCGAACGTCGAGGTTCCTCCCCAGAGATAGGTTATCCCGATAAAGCGTTGTGCAAACTTGAGGGTCTGCTTGAGGTTGAGAGGCTGGACGTCAAAGGCTACGTCGCCGCGATGAATCCACCCGTGGCGCCGGTCGGGAAGGCGGACCTCAATCCAGCGCGCGTCGTCCTCGGGGGGCTCGCTCTCGACCTCCAGGCGCGCCTCAAAAGGCAGCGTCAGCAAGGGAGCGTGCCGGGTTACGTCGCGCTCGCGGTAGACGTTGGCAGCCAGGCTCTCGACGCGCGCCACGCGCCCCTGCGAAGCGTACGGCGCGCTCCCGGGGCCGAGCTCGACCAGCTCGGATGAGCGCACCCAGCCTTGATACTGGTCCGGGGATTCGACCTTGAGCCAGTCGCCGTCCGCTTTCACCACTTCGACGGTTGTGCCGTAGATGGCCTGGGAGACGACGTCGCTTTCCGCCGAGTCTTGAGAAAACATGGTGCCGACGGTGACCACCACAACGGCCGAGGCGAAGGCCTCCGTCGCCAGCAGCAGGAAAAAAAGAAGACCTCCAAGCCTAATGCCCGGAGCCCGCCCCCTGCACCCGCTTCGCGTCCTGCAGGCCCGGGAAGTAGCACATGGGGATGTCCCCCGCGGTGCGCAGGCCCGGACGAGCTTCGAGCAGCGCCGGAATGCAGTTGACCGCCACTGCGGTTGTTGCCAGGTCGCCATGGATGCCTCCGGGGACTTGCAGCCGCAAGTCAGGGACTCCCTGGATGTGGACGGAATCGATGGGATTGGGCGCGCCCATGTACATGTGGAGCTCCAGGCGCAGGGGAACGGCATCCTTGCGCAGGCCTTGCGCCACCTGGTGGACGCCCAGCACGCGGCCGGCGGCAATTTCCATAGACTCAAAGCGCGCCGCTTTTTCGGCGACGACCGGCTCGATGCGCTCTTCGATGCGCTCGACGGCGAGGCCCGCCGCGTCGGCAATCATGGCCAGCGATTCGGGCAAGCCGTGATGCTTGATGATTCCGTCGGCCACCTTGCGGTTGAACTCCTCGACCGTGATCCCCGCGCCTACCTTCCTTTGCAAAGGCATGCGGCGCTTTGAGGCGTCCACGATGCGGTGCACTTCGACGCCGGTCACCTGATGGCAGACGCTGGCGATGGTGAGCGCCAGCTTATCCATGGCGAATCCCGGGTTGACGCCCGCACCGAGCAGCGCCAC
>JBJKQV010000016.1:0-6784 GCA_046704985.1 Terriglobia bacterium | reverse complement strand
CGACCAGTGGCAGGTGAACTGGATCGCCTACATTCTGAACGCGCACCGGACCGGCGAGGCGCAGGCGGCGCTTCAGGCGCTTCCGGAAGCGGCGCGCACGTCGCAGTCGGGCCAGCTGGCGCCGCTCGAAATCCGACTGGCGGCGGCGAGCGGGCAACTGCCGGCGCTGCTCGAGAAATACCGCGCCCATCCCGACCGGCAGCCCTCGGACGAAGCGCTGCGCGCGGCGGCCAAGTCGTTGCGCGACGGCGGCGACCAGGCCGCAGCGCGCCGTGTGCTCGAGTACCTTTACACGCGCGCCCTCGACGGGCACAACCTGGCGCCGGCGAATTTCTTCGGGCTCGCGGAGTTGCGCCTGGAGAGCGGTGACGCGGCGGCGGCCGTGGCGCTGCTCCGCCGCCTGGCGCTGGTGGAGGCGCAACCTTTTACCAGCCTCACGGAGGCCGGGAAGCTGCTTGTCCGTTACGGCCACCCGGCGCAGGCGGCGACGTTCTTTGCGCAACGCGTTGAGGCGGCGCCGTGGGACTTTGAGGCGCGGCTCCTGCTCGCTCGCGCGCAGATTTCCGCCGGGGCGCACCCTGAGCAGGCAGCCAAGGAACTCGATCGCCTTGCTGCTTCCGGCGACGCCGACTACGCGCAGCGCGCCGCGGCAGCGGAAGCTCTGGCGGAGCTGCACTCGAAGCCCGGCAACCTGGGCAGCGCCGAGTTGAACTTGCTCGCCGCGGGCGGGCCGCAGAGCCCCGCGGCGGCGCGCCAACCTTTCTTTGCGCTGGCGCGTGTGGCGGCAGCGCGGCAGGCCAAGGAGCCGGGCGAGAAAATGGCGCTGCTCGGTGAGGCCATCGCCATCAACCCCGAGGACGCAGCGGCGCGCGTCGCCTATTTCCACGCCGCGCAGCCTGCCGGGCACGATCAACTGGCGCTCTCGGCGCTCGATCCTCTGCTCTCGCGCGGATATACCGGCTACAGTACCTACCGGTCTCCCGGAGCATGGCGCGGGTATGGGGGTACGTCTTACGGATATTCGTTCCTGTCCGGCACGCGGCTCACTGCGGAAGAAAAGGCAAGCCTGGCGCGCCAGATCGCCGGGGCGGAGGAAAAACTCGGAAACCTGAGCGACGCGGAGCGTTACTGGCGCGCCGCCGCCGAGCTGCAACCGTCGAAGAGCGTCAAGGCGGAGTGGAAGAAAGAGCTGAAGCGCGTGGAAGCAAAGATTCAGTTGCGCTCGCGCGACGCCGGGCGCCGCCCCGTCGTGGGCGCGCAACTCGAGCAGGCGCACCCCGTGCGCCCGCGGTTGCTGCCTTTGTGGCAGGCGCAGGCGAAAGGAGGCGCGGAGTGAAACGGCGGACTCTGGCGGGACTGATCGCGTGCCTGGCGCTGGCGCTGACCGCCGCGCCGCAAGCACCCCAGACGGCGCCCTCGCTCGCGCGGCTGATGCCGCCGGGAGCGCTGTTGTATCTCCAAGCGCAGAATTTCCAGTCGTTGCTCGGCGACTGGAACGGCTCGGCGGAAAAAGCGCAGTGGCTCAAAAGCGACGACTTTCGGGTCTTTGCGCGCTCACGCCTGTTCCTCAAGCTCCAGGACGCGCAGAAGGAATTCGCCACGGCGGCGGGCTTCCGCGCCGACATGCCTTTCCTTGAGTCGGTGGCGGGCGGGCAGTCGGCGCTGGGCCTCTACGACGTCGGGCGCCTGGAATTTCTCTACGTCACCCATCTCACCTCGGCGCGCGCGCTCGAGAGCGTGCTGGGCAAGGCGCGCGAGCGCTTTCAGTCGCGCCAGGTGGGCGGCGCCACGTACTACCTGCGCGAAGACACCGCGCACCACCGCGTGGTGGCGTTTGCGGTAAGCGGTGGTTACCTGCTGGTGGCGACGCGCGAAAACCTGCTGGCCGGTGCTTTGCAACGGCTGGCCGGGGAAAGCGCTCCGGCGCTTGTCGGCGAGGATTGGTTTGCCGCCGCAGCGCGCGCCGCCGGCGCGCCCGGGGAGTTGCGCCTGGCGCTCAACCTCCAGGCACTCGCGCGCTCGCCGCATTTCCGCTCTTACTGGATTCAGCGCAACGTGAGCGAGCTGCGGCAGTACGAATCGGAAATTTCCGACCTGAACCGCTCGGCGGACGAGATCCGCGAAGACCGCGTGCTGGTGCGGCTGAACGCGCCGCAAGGCGCTGTCCCCGTTCCCGGCGGGACGGCGCTGGGTGAAATCCTGCGCTTCGTTCCCACCGGCGCGGGACTCTATCGCGCCTGGGAAACGCCCGGCTCGGAGCGCGCCCTCGACCTGATCGCCGGCAAAGTGCTCGAACCACGGCTGGGCGCCGCGCCCACCTCGCAGATGGCGCCCTCGGTCGACCTGGGCGAGGGAGTAACGGGCAGCAGCCGGGAGCTCGAAACGCGCATCGACCAGGCACCGCTTGCCGCGCCCTCCGGCGCCTTGCAGCCGCAAGCGCTCAAGGAACTTCTGGCGGCGAGCCCGCCTACCGCCGTGCTGGAAGTCGAGTCGACGCGCCCGGCGGCGGGAGGCGTGTTCGTGGGCACGCAGTCGGCGGTGGTGGTGAGCGCGGCGCGCGACTGGGACGGCGCGGCGGCGCGCGCGGCGCTTCGTTCCGCCGTCGAGTCGTTGTGGACGGTCTCGGACCTGGGGACGCATTGGGTCGAGCGGCGGAGCGGCGCCCGCACTTATTTCGAGCTCGACGGTCTGAACCACCTGGCCATGGCGGCCGAAGGCCGTTTTCTTTTTGTGGCGACCAATCCGCAGGTGCTGGAAGCGGCGCTCGCGGGCTTGGCGCACCCGGCGGCCGAGGTTCGCGGCGTCTACGCCGCGGGCTTCCGGCACGCGCGCGAGCGGCAACAACTCGTCCACCTGCTACGCCTGGTGGAGACGCCCTACGGCGCGCGCGGGCTGACGTACCGGAATCCCGCCGGGCACACGCCGCTGTTTTTCTCCGAAAATCTGGCCAGCCTGAGCGGGGCGCTCGCGCGCGTCGAATCGGAAACTATCGTGGTCGAGGACCGCGGCGACCGCGTGACGCAGACGGTGCGCTACCGCTTGAAGCCATGAAGCGAGCCGGGATGTTGGCGCTGCTCGCGGTTTCGCTGGCGCTGGCAGCGTCCCCACCGACGCTTTACGAGCAGGCGCTGGCGAGGGCTTTGCGCCGGCGCTTCACCTCCCCGCGCATCTCCTACTTGCTGGTGGACGCGCGCACGCGCGCGGTCATCGCCGAGCGCTGGCCCGACGCGACGCGCCCAGTACCGCCCGGTTCGCTCCTCAAGCCGCTGATCGGGCTCGCCTATGCTCAGGGTCACAGCTACCAGTATCCTCATTACGTCTGCCACGGCGCCGCCGACGGCTGCTGGTACCCGCCCGGGCACGGCCGCCTGGGCATCGCGCGGGCGGTGGAGGTTTCCTGCAACGTTTACTTTCGCAAGCTCGCGGCGCAGGTGACGCCGGAGGAACTGCGCGAGGCGATGCGGCGCCTGGGAGTCGAGCATGCCCCCGAACAGTTCACACCTCGCGCCCTGATCGGACTGGACGGAACGTGGAAGCTGACGCCCCAGGAGTTGGCGAGCGCTTACCTGAACCTGCAGGCGCAGGCGAACGATCCGGGCGTCGCGCCGCTGGTGCGGGGGATGGAGCTTTCGGCGGCGCACGGAACCGCCGAAGCCATCGGGCGCGCGCTGGGCCGCCCGGCGCTCGCCAAGACGGGCACCGGGCCCTGCGTGCACGTTCCGCGCTCGGCAGGCGACGGGTACGTGGTGGCGCTCTATCCGGTGCGCGCGCCGCGCTGGCTGCTCCTGGTGCGCGAGGACGGCGTGCCGGGCGCAGAAGCCGCCGTGGTGGCCGGAAGGATTCTGCGCGTGGCCGTGGACGGACCCTGAATGATGAAGCGATGGGCGATTCCACTTCTGGCGGTGGCTTTTGCGGCGCCGGCTGCCGCGCGCCCGGCGCGGCTGCGCATCGGCGTCTTCTCGCTGTTTCACCCTACCGAGCTAGTGCTCGAACCGGAGCCTCACCGCGCCCTGCGATTAGCCGCCGGAGAAGAATCGCTGATTCTCACCGGCAGCGAGCGCGTGCGCTGCCTTGCAGCGCGAGGAGAGGTGGAATGCCGCGCGGGCGCGCGCGCCGTGAGCGGCCGCAGCGTCCGCGCCGTGGGACGCGGGGGGGCGGAGGCGGACTTCACCCTGGCGGTGCCGGGAAGAATCAGCCGCCACTACCTCGGCGAGCTGGAAATTTCCGCGACCGGGCGCGAACTGATTCCGGTGGTGGAGATGGACGTGGAAGTGGCGGTAGCCTCGGCGGTCGAGGCCGAAAGCCCCCCGGGGGCGCCGCTCGCGGCGCTGGAAGCGCAGGCGGTGGTGACGCGGTCGTATTACTTGGGTTCGCGCCCGCGGCACCGGTGGTTTGATTTTTGCGACACCACGCACTGCCAGTTCCTGCGTTCCCCGCCGGCGGCCGGCTCGCCCGCCGCGCGCGCCGCCCTCCTGACGCGCGGCGTGGTGCTGCTCTATCGCGGCGCGGCGTTGCCGGCGCTGTTCTGCGCTTCCTGCGGCGGGCGTACGCGCACCCTGCGCGAGGTGGGGCTCACCCCGCGCGGTTATCCTTATTATTCGGTCGCCTGTCCGGTGTGCGTGCGGCTGGCGCGCCGCTGGAAGGTGCGGCTCAGCCTCGAGCAGGCGGCGCCGCTCATCGCTCACCCGGGCTGGGAAGACGCGCGCCTGCGCCTCGACCGGCAACTGGGATGGGAAACCGTTCCGGGAAACAACTACACGGTGGAGAGGGAAGGCGACGCAGTAATTCTGGAAGGCCGGGGCGCCGGGCACGGGTTAGGGTTGTGCCAGATGGGCGCCGCCGGCATGGCGCGCCAGGGCTCGAGCTTCGCGAGAATTCTCGCCCACTACTTTCCCAACACCGTCCTCGGGAACCCGCCCGCGCAGCAACTCACTGCCCGTTGACGGAGAGGCAGTAGACGACTCCGTCGCGCTTGCCGGTGGTGGAATTCAAAGCACCGTAAGAGCCGAAGTAGACGCGGCTGCCGGAGACGGCGGGGCCGGAAGCGACCAGCCCATACGTGCCGAACGAGTAGAGCCGCTGGCCCGAGGTACTGTAGACGTACACGTTCCCTTCGCCGCCGCCGAAGATCAGGAGATCGGTGACGGAGGCGGGAGCAGAGTACATGGGGCAATTGCCGGGGGTTGCGCACCCGCCGGTAATGTTCACGGCCACCGGCCAGGGAGAAGTGGCGTTGGCCGTGACGCCGCCGGTGCTGCCCGCCTGCTGCAGGTCGTAGAGGTATCCGTTGGCGGAAGGGAAGTAGAGGTGGTTGCACTGGGCGCCGCCGGTTCCGGACGCGAGCGCCGGAGAGGCGATGACCTCGCCGGAATTCAGCGCGCTCAGATCCACGGTGGAAGAGGCGGTGGAGGGCGTTCCGCTGCTCGAGCGCGGCAGCGTGTAGACGCTGCCGTTTTTGTTGGCTTCGCTCAGCCAGGAAGTGTTGCCGGAGGCGGTGCAGAGGTTGGTTGAGTGCAGGACGGGAGAAGATCCGAAGTCGCAGCAGTCGGTGGTGTCGTTGGTGACCGCCGGGAAGAAGCTGATGAAGGCGCCGGTCGCGGCGTTCAAGGCCAGGATGCCGTCCGGATAGCTGAAACTGGGAGTGGAGGTGGCGGCAGGGACACAGCTGTTGCCGGGATTGCCGGTGCCGAAATAAACCAGGGCGGGCGTGACCGAGGTATCAATGGCCCCGGAGGACCAGACGCCCACGCCGGCCACCGTCGAGTCGGTGGCGTCGAACGTCCAGGCGATGGCGCCGGTCGAGGCGTTGAGGGCCACGATGCGGCCGGGGACGCAAGGTGTGTCGTCGTGCGAGGCCACGCCGACGTAAACCAGCCCGTTGTAAACGACCGGCGACGACCAGACTTCCACGCCCTGGGTCGGGTCGCCGAGCTGGGTTCCCCAGACGCGTGCGCCCGTTGCACCGTTGAGAGCGTACACGTAGCCGTTGCCGGCACCGAAGTAGACGTTGCCGTTGGCCACCTCGGCCGAAGAGGCGATGCGCGTGCAACTGATGGGCGAGCTCGCGCAGGAGCCGGTGCTGGGCGCGGCGTCGATGGTGAAAGACCAGACCTGGGCTCCCGTCACGGCGTTCAGGGCGTAGAAGATTCCGTTCCACGAGCCGATGAACACCATGCGCGCGCCGTTGATGGTGGCGACGGCGGGGGAAGCGCTCACTGCGCCGCCAGGGGTGGTGAACGACCATTTCTGCGCCAGGTGGGCGACGTTTTCGGAGCTGAGGCCGGTTTCGTCGCTGTGGCCGCTGTTGGAGAGGTCGAGGCGGTACTTGGGCCAGTCCTGAACGGGACTGGAGACGGTCAGCGTCGCGCTGCCCACACTCAGGTTGTCGAGGTTGCTGGTGGCGACCACCGTCACCGCCGCCGGATAGGGCACCACCGCCGGAGCGGTGTAAACGCCCGACGAGGTGATGGTTCCCACCGTCGCGTTGCCGCTGCCGGCGCCCTGGATACTCCAGGCCACCGACTGGTTGTTGGTCCCGGAAACCGACACGCTGAAGTTCTGAGTCTGGCTGGTTTGGACGTTGGGCGACGTCGGCGAGACGCTGACCACCGCCAAAACCTGAAAGGTCTGGCCGGATGAGGTGCCGCCGCCGGGGCTGGGCGTGGAGACGGTGATGGCCAGCGCGCCCGCATTCGCCAGCATGGCAGCGGGGATGACGGCGGAAAGCTGCGTCGAGCTGAGATAGCTCGTGCTCAGGTTCGTGCCGCCGGCCTGCGCCACCGAC
>JBJKQV010000015.1:0-5705 GCA_046704985.1 Terriglobia bacterium | reverse complement strand
CGATTGCCGTGGTAGGCGCGTCGCGCCGCGTGGGCTCGATCGGCCGCGAAATCCTCCACAACCTGATTGAGTACGATTTTCACGGCACGCTTTTTCCCGTCAATCCGCGCGCCGATTTCATCCACTCGGTCAAGGCCTTCCCGAGCGTCTCGGCGATTCCCGACGAGGTGGACCTGGCGGTGATTGTGGTGCCGCGCGAGGCGGTGCTGGAGGCGGTGGACGACTGCGGTCGCAAGGGCGTGAAGGGCCTGATCGTGATCACCGCCGGGTTTGGCGAGACGGGCGAGGAGGGGCGGCAGATCGAAACCCAGCTCCGCGAGCGCGCGCGCAGCTACGACATGCGCATGATCGGCCCCAACTGCATGGGCGTGATCAACACCCACCCGGAGGTGCGCATGGACGCCACCTTCGCTCCCGCGCTGCCGCTCGATGGCTCGATCGGTTTCATGTCGCAGAGCGGCGCGCTAGGCGTGGTCATCCTCAACATTGCCCGCCAGCTCGACATCGGATTTTCTTATTTCGTCAGCATGGGGAACAAGTCCGACACTTCGGGCAACGACCTGCTGCTCGCCTGGGAGAGCGATCCGCGCACGGAAATCATCCTCATGTACCTGGAATCGTTCGGCAACCCGCGGCGTTTTCTGCGCGTGGCGCGGCGCATCTCCAAGCACAAGCCGATTCTGGTAGTGAAGTCGGGGCGCACGCAGGCGGGAGCGCAGGCGGCCTCCTCGCACACCGGAGCGCTGGTGGCGCGCCAGGGGCTCGACCTGGCCATCGATGCCCTGTTCGAGCAGTCCGGAGTGGTGCGCGTCAACACCGTCGAGGAGCTCTTCGACCTGGCGATGGCGTTTTCCAAGAATCCCCTGCCGCGCGGCAACCGCCTGGGCATTCTCACCAACGCCGGCGGCCCCGGCATCATGGCCACCGACGCGGCCATCAACGTGGGGCTGAAGATGGGGAGGTTTTCCGAAACGACGCGCAAAGCCCTGCGCGCCCTGCTGCCCCCGGAAGCGAGCGTGGGCAATCCCGTGGACATGACGCCCAAGGCGCAGCCCGAGCAGTACGCCGCCTGCGCCCGCCTGATGCTCGAAGACGACGGCATCGATTCCCTCATGGTCATCCACGTGCCTCCCATCCTCATTCACCCCCGCGACGTGGTGGCGCGCCTGGAAGAGCTGCGCGGCAAGTATCCCAAGCCCTTGCTGGGAGTGATGATGGCGCCGGAGGATTTTTACCTGGAGCTGAACGAGCAGCGCTCCGGGCACATGGCGATCTACCAGTTTCCCGAGTCCGCGGCGCGCGGGCTGGCGGCGCTCGACCAGTACCGGCGCTGGCGCGAGCGCCCGCTGGGCGAGGTGCGCGCCTTGAGCACCAATTCCAAGGCGGCGCTCGAAATCCTGAAGCGCGCGCGGAGCGAGGGGCGGCGGGCGCTGACCGCCCAGGAGGGCTTTGGGTTGCTGGAAGCCTACGGCATCCCCGTGGCGCGCTCGGCAGTGGCGCGCGACCTGAACGACCTGGAAGCTCTCACGTCGCGGCTCACCTACCCGGTGGTGCTCAAGGCGCTGGCGCCCGACATCGTGCACAAGACGGAAGTGGGCGGCGTGGCGCTCGACCTGCGCACGCCGCGCGAGCTCCTGGACGCGGCGCGCGAGATGGCGAAAAAAATCACCGCGCGCTCCTCCGGCGCCCCTCCGTTGAGCTTCCAGGTGCAGGAATTCCTGCGCGGCGGCCGCGAGGTCATCCTGGGCATGACCCAGGACCGCAACTTCGGCCCCCTGGTAATGTTCGGGCTGGGCGGCATCTACGTGGAGACGGTAAAGGACGTGGTGCTGCGCGTGCCGCCGCTTTCCGACGTCGAGGCGCAGCAGATGATCCGGCAGATTCGCGGCGTGCGGCTGCTGGAAGGCGTGCGCGGCGAGCCGCCTATCGACTTTGCGGCGCTGGCCGAGTGTCTGGAGCGCTTCTCGCAGCTCGTCGAGGATCTGCCGGAAATCGCCGAGATCGACGTCAATCCTTTCCTGGTGTTTCCGCGCAGCGAGGACTTCCGCGCTGTGGACGTGCGGGTGCTGTTGGCCGAGGAAGTGACACCCCCGCCGCCGTCCGAGCCGCGCGCTTAGCGGTGATCGCGCTGCGAATGCTTGCTTCGCCCCCGCCGCTCACGTAAGATGGCGCCTTCGGGCTTGGGTGTTTTCCTGCTCTTCCCTGACAAGCCGAAGTAGTGATGGCGTCTTCCCTCGCTCCCGACCTGGTGGTCAAGGCCTCTGCCGGCGAACCCGCGGACCTGTGGGTCTATTCTTCTTATCCCAAAGGACACTGGGTGGCGCGCACGGAGGGCGACTTGCGGCACGCCGAGCATCCGGGCACGGCGCTCATGATGGGCGAGGAGATTTACGAGGTGCGGGTGGCGGAAGCGGCGGCGCGCCCCGGCTACGTGCTGCGCTACGGGCTCAAGAAGTGGGAATCGAGCCACGCCCTGCGCCATACGGTTGTTTACAACCCCGAAACGCAGGCTCAAGCCGCCGCCCAATACCAGCAGGAAGCCACCTCCCAGGCGCTGCGCCAGTGGGTGTTGGGGCTGTTTCCCTTCGCGGGCCTGGGCCCCAACGCCGTGCAGCGCGACTGGGAAGCGCGCTCGGGCGTCAACATGACGCTGGTGGCGGCCGCCTCGGCGCTCACCGAAGTGCTGGTTTTCATGGCGCTGGTGCAGTTCTTCCACGGCGCGCACCTGAGCCAAACGGCCGAGGGCGCGCTCGATTACCTGGGCCTGGACGGCGCCGCCCGCCTGTTCCTCATCGTGTTTACGGGAAGTCCGCGCGGCATCTTTGTGCTCAACCTACCCTACGTTTTGTGGGAGCGGATCTTCCATCCGGAACGGCGCGCGGCGCGCCTGGGGCGGAGGGGCGGGCCGGCGGGGCTGGACGAAGTGATTCGCCCGCCGGGAAGTCCGCGCCTCACCATCCGCTCCGAGTTCTTTGACGATCTGCTTCTGGGCCCGCAGCCCGTGCGCTTTGAAGGGGCGGTTTACAAATTCCTCGACTGGCATCAGGAAGGCCGAGGCTTGCGCCGCCGCTGGGTGTACGAGTTCGAGAAGACGGATTTGGACCCCAAGGGGTCCTACCGCGACTACACCCGCCCGCGCGCCCCGCAGCGGCAGAAGGCTGTCGAGGAGTTGACGCGCCGGCACGACCGGGTGGCTTCCTGGGCGATTCTGTTTGGCATGTATTCGGGAAGCCAGCAGGCGCGCCTGGAGACGCGCTACGGCCATCCCGCGCGCCAGATGACCTCCGCCACCGCCGGGCTGCTGCTGGGCGGCGCGGCGCTGGAAGCCTGGCTCCTCCACCTGTTTCACACCCCGGCGGCGGTGCAGTGGATTCCCGCCTACTTCGTTCCCGAATCCCTCTACCGGCTGTTCCGAGCGCGGGCGCAGGGGCAACCGGCGGGTTCGGTGCTCGGGCTGTTGCTGGGATTCTTCCTTCCCGCGCCGCGCTGAAGGCGGGCGGGCCTTCCCCCGCGGGGCGCTACCCCGCCTCTCCCTGTTTTTCCAGGTCGGTCGAAAAAAGCCGGTAGCCGGGGTTGGGAGGAAACAACTCGGCGAGGAGCTCCAGGCGGAGACGCAACGGGGGAAAAGGCAAATGGTTGGGGCCGACGCGCACCTCGACGTCGTGCCAGAGGCCGTGCATGTACTCGGTGGCGGAGCTGATGAAGGCGGCGCTGCGGTAGCGCGAGAAGGCTTCGGCGCTGCGGTGGCGGCGGGCGCGCGTGCTGAGGAGCGGGTGCTTGGCGCGCAAAGAGTCCTGGTCAATCTCTCCCGCCACCCCGGCGCGCAGCTCGTTTTCGAGCAGCGCCGCAAAGCGCGCCGCCTCCTCTTCGCGCAGGCGCGGGTAGAGCAGTTCGGAAACGCTGGCCAGGAACTCCAGCCCCGTGTCGTGCGGGTCGAGCTCGCGGCAGGGCAGCACCAGGTGAATGCGCTCCGTCGTCTCCACCCAGACCGCCGAGTGCGTGTCGCCGGCGGGCTTGGAAAAAGAGATGAGGTCGCTGGGCTGCGCGCAGGCGACGTAGGGCACCACCAGCACGCGCACCTTTCCCAGGCGCTCGGCGATGGCGCCGGGAATGGCGTGCGCGGGCTCGCGCACCAGCGTCCGCTCCTCGGCGGGCGTCAGCGTGACCGCCGAGTGCATCTCCCAGCCGTGCGCCAGGTGGGAGAGCGGAACGAACGTTCCCCGGATGTAGCGGCTGACCGGAATGCCTTCGCTGTGGGGAGTTTCTGCCGCGCCCAATCTTCGTCACCTCGTGGGACCAAGACCTATTGTGAAGGCTAAATTGTAAAGGGTAAAGGTTAAAGAGTGGCGCGGCGGCCGGACTGCAAAAGGTTAAATTGTAAAGAGTGAGGGTTAAACACTCTTACGCCTTGGACCTCCAGCCTTTACCCTTTAACCTTTACACTTTGTTAGCGCCCGCCGGCGATGGCGCCGATGACCAGGAAAGGCTCCCGGCCGCTCGCCACCGCTTCCGGGAGCGGCGCGTCGGGCGATTCGTGCGTCCAATCCTGCTCGCAGACGAAGAAGCGCAGGAAGGCGCGGCGCTCGAGTGTCGCGTGGTCGCGAATGGTGCCGCGCAGCGCGGGATACTTGGTTTCCAGCGCATCCAACACCGAGCGCTGGGTGATGGGCGCTGCAACCTCGAGTTCCACTTCCCCGTCCACCTGCGCCAGGGTGCGCAGGTGAAAGGGCAGTACGACGCGAATCATGGTGCTGGTTCCTTATCAGGGCGCGAGCTTAGCCTCGCCGTTTCACGCGGGCCATTGTCGAATTCGTGTCCTGACGAGGCCCAACCCTACGCGCAGACATGGCCTCAGCGGCTGAAGCCGCCCTTCCTTTCGGTGCTCTTCCTCAGCACGGCTCAAGCCGTGCCCTGACGAGGTGCGATCTGGCCCGACATCATAACTCCGTTTAGGCCAGCGTCTGCACCTCCACGGATAGCACGGGGGGAAGGAAGCCGGCAATGGCCGACCAGCGTTCGCCCCCGTCGGGGGAGCAGTAGACCTGCCCGCCGGTGGTGCCGAAATAGACTCCGCAATCGTCGAGCGAATCCACGGCCATGGCGTCGCGCAGCACGTTGACGTAGCAGTGGCGCTGCGGCAGGCCCCGGGTGAGCGCTTCCCACTCCTGGCCGCCCGTCTTGCTGCGATAGACGCGCAGCTTCCCCTCCAACGGAAAATGCTCGCTGTCGCTCTTGATGGGCACCACGTAAACCGTCTCCGGTTGGTGGGCGTGCACGTCAATCGCAAAGCCGAAGTCGGTGGGCAGGTTGCCGCTCACCTCGCGCCAGGTGTCGCCCGCGTCGTCGGAGCGCATCACGTCCCAGTGTTTCTGCATAAAGAGCACGCCGGGCCGTTGGGAGTTCATGGCGATGTGGTGCACGCAGTGGCCGATCTCGGCTTCGGGATTCGGAATGTAGTTCGACTTCAGCCCCTTGTTGATGGGCTTCCAGGTTTTGCCGCCGTCGTCCGTGCGGAAGGCGCCGGCGGCGGAGATGGCGATCCAGATGCGCTTCGGGTCCTTGGGGTCGAGAAGAATTGTGTGCAGGCACAGGCCGCCCGCGCCCGGCTGCCACTTGGGGCCCGTGCCGTGCCCGCGCAGGCCGGGGAGCTCCTGCCAGGTCTTGGCGGCGTCGGTGGAACGGAACAGCGCCGCGTCCTCGACGCC
>JBJKQV010000014.1:0-3007 GCA_046704985.1 Terriglobia bacterium | reverse complement strand
TCTACTTTGATTACGACAAGTCCGATATCCGCGCCGACGCGCAGCAGGCGCTGGCGCACGATGCCGAGTTCCTGAAGGCGCACCCGGAGATCAACATCACCATCGCCGGGCACTGCGACGAGCGCGGCAGCGAGGAGTACAACCTGGGTCTGGGGGACCGGCGCGCTACCGCCGCCAAGACCTACCTCGTCAACCTGGGCATCCCCGCCAACCGCATCTCCACCATCTCCTACGGCAAAGACCGGCCCTTCTGCACCGAGCACACCGAAGAGTGCTGGCAGAAGAACCGGCGCGATCACTTCACCATGGGTCTGATCAGCCGTTAGCTTTGAGGGGCGCCGGCGGGAAATCCCGCCGGCGTTCCCTGTTTTCCGCGCCATGCTCTGTTGACCCTGGCCCGCCCGCGAGGGTAGACTGGGGGCGGTTTTCAATTTCACCAGCGAGGGTCAAGCGCCTTGAAAAAGTTCGCCAGAATCGTTATCTTCGCCGCCGGCCTGGGGCTTCTGGGAGCGCAGCCGAGCTTCGCGGTCAGCCGCGAGATCATCCGCATCATGCAGCAGCTCGACACTATGCAGCAGTCGATGCAGAACATGCAGAAGACCCTCGACTCGCAAACCGCCGTGCTGCGCACCCTGGTCGAGCAAGTCAACGACAACGTCAATTCCATGAAGCTGACCGTCGCGGAATTGCAGCGCTCTTCGGGCAAAGACCGGGCGGCCACCAACGCCCGCTTCGATTCCCTGACCAGCGAGATTCAGGCGCTCAGCGCCAGCCTGGACGAAGCCAAGGCGCGTCTCGCCAAGCTCAGCGACCAGGTTTCCCAGACCCAGAACATCATCCAGACGCTCAATACCCCGCCTCCTGCCGCCGCCACCCCTGGGGCTCCGGGAACGCCCGGCGCCGCCCCCGCGGCAACTCCCCCGCCGCCCCCCGATCCCGACACCCTTTACAAGTCCGGGCTGACCTACTTGAACGGCGGACAGTACGCGCTGGCCATTCAAACCTTCGAGGAGTACCTGAAGGATTATGGGACGAGCGACCTGGCCCCCAACGCCCAGTTCTACATCGGCGAAAGCTATTACAGCCAAGGCGAATACAACAAGGCGATCGCCGCCTACAACACCTGTTTGGAACGCTATCCCAAGGGCAGCAAGCTTCCCGCCGCGCAATTGAAGAAGAGTTATGCGCTCATCCAACTGGGGAAAAAGGTGGCTGCGGAGCGCGAGCTGCGTTCCCTGATGCGGCGCTACCCGCATTCGCGGGAAGCCGAACTGGCGCGGCAACGCCTGGCGCGGCTGCGCCGGGGACGTTGAATCACTCCGAGAATTGAGAGGGCACTATGGCAGGGTCAGGATCGGTCAACAAGGTTATTCTCATTGGGCGGCTGGGCCGCGACCCGGAGCTCAAATACACGCCCAGCGGGGGGCCGGTGGCCAAGTTTTCCATAGCTACCGACGAGGTCTTCAAGTACCGCAACGGAGAGCAGGAAAAGCGCACCGAGTGGCACAACATCGTCGCCTGGAACAAGCTGGCGGAAATCTGCGGCCAGTATCTGACCAAGGGGAAACAGGTCTACATCGAGGGCAGCATTCGCAGCCGCCAGTGGGACGACAAGAACACCGGCGCCAAGCGCACCGCCTACGAGATTGTCGCCCAGAAGATGACCATGCTGGGCTCGCGCGCCGACTCCGAGCGCAGCACCGAGGGCTACAGCCGCCCGGCGGCCGGTACGCCCGAATCCCCTGCGCCCCCCGAGCCTCCCCAGGGCCCGGAGATCACCGACGAGGATATCCCCTTCTAAGCCACCGGCGGCCCCTACGTAGAGCTGCCCTTCAGGGCAGCAGAATCACTGGTTTCCAGCTTTGGATGCCCGGGAGTTTCCGCCCGCGGGGCGGCTCTAGTGTCTGTGGTGCGCCTTGCGGCGGGCGTCAAAACGCTCCACCAGCTCGTTGAAGCGCTTGAGTTGCTCAGGGTTCAGGATCTTGCGGATGCGGTCGCGGCTTTCTTCGCGCACCGCGTCAAACTGCGGTTCCACCTGCTTCTGGAGATCGCGGAACTGTGTACCGGTTTGCTCGATGATCTGCTGCACCTGCTGGGTTTGAGCGTCGCTCAGCTTGAGCTCGCGATGCAGGAAGCTCACCACGCGGTGCTCGTCGAAGCGATGGTGCCAGCGCCCCGTGTGCCAGCCGTAGTAAACCGTGCCGGCACTGCCCACCACCAGGCCCAGCACAAAAACCACGATGAAGTAGAAATAAGCGCGACGGCTCATCTCGGCCTCCCCACGGGAGCGGGTGTATTCAGGTCGGGCGCGTCGACATCCACCACCATTTCGGTCTGCACCGAAGCCACGCTGGGCTGGGGTAGCAGGTACTCGATTTCACCCGGCCCGCGCACGGGGCCCGTCGAGGGCAGAGCGAGCGCCAGCAGCACCGCCAACGTAAGCGTCAGCGTAGCCCAAGCCACCCGCCGCCCCGCCCGCTCAAAGAAGTCCATGGAGGGGCGCTCGTCGCGCGCCGCCTCGCCCAGCCGCCGCTCGAGGCGCGCGGCAAATCCCAGGCGCGGCTCGGGAGCGGGCTCCGCCGCCAGCGCCCGCAAACCCAGCCGCAGCACGCCCCACGCCTCCTGCCACTCCCGGCAGCCGGCGCAGGACTTCAGGTGCTCGCGCAGCAGATCGTTGTCTTCTCCGTCCGCCCATCGAGACCGCAATTCATCGCAACGCATGGCTCACTTCCTCTCCCGCCACCGCTTCCAGTCTTCCAGCATGCGCTTGCGGGCACGGTGCAAGCGCACCTTCACGGTGGTGGGTTTCAGTTTCAGGATCTCCGCGATCTCTTCCACCGAAAGTTCTTCCATCTCCTTCAGAACCAGCACCACCCGGTCGTCGGCTGGAGCGCGTTCGAGCAGGCGGCTGACCAAATCGCGCGCCAGCACCTCGCGTTCGCCGGAGGGCGATCGGCCGCCCGCCGCGTCCGGCGGGCTCTCCCAGGTCCGCTGCCCCGCCTCGCCC
>JBJKQV010000013.1:0-16019 GCA_046704985.1 Terriglobia bacterium | reverse complement strand
GCCCGGGGCCGGAGGAGGCCGACATCACGCGCACCCCCGCCGCCGCCGCGCCGTACACCATGTTGATGGCGGCCACTTCGCTCTCCGCCTGCAGGAAGGTTCCGCCCACCTGGGGCAGGTAGAGGGCCGCCGCCTCGGCGACTTCGCTCGCCGGGGTGATGGGATAGCCGTAGTAGGCGCGGCATCCCGCCTGCACCGCTCCTTTGATCACCGCCACGTTTCCCTTGGTCAGCTGCCGCATCAGATCCTCCTTCGCCTTAGGCGGCTATCGCCTGCGCGCTGGTTAGAGGTTTGGCCTGCCGCACCTGGCGATAAACGGTCAGGGCGCCGGGCTCGGGACAGCAGTAGAAACAGATGCCGCATCCCGTGCACCCTTCCCCGGTGTAACGCGCCGGGTGCACGCCCATGGCGCTCAGCTCCGGGGCCAGCTCCAGGCAGTGGGGCGGGCACGATTCCACGCACAACCCGCACCCCTTGCACTCGTCCACGCGAATGGTCACGGTTCCTCTTGCTGCTCCAGCCATGTTCACCTCTCCACGACCACGGATGCGGCCTCTTCGTGCCGCAGCCACTTGGTCCCTTCGCAGTATGCGTAAAGTTGCTCCCGAAACTTGGGGTGAGCGATCTCGATCATGGCCTTGGCCCGCTCGCGGATGGATTTGCCGTGCAGGTAGGCCACCCCGTACTCGGTCACCACGTAGCGCACCAGCCCGCGCGTGCTCACCACACCCGCCCCCGGCGTAAGCGTGGGCACGATGCGCGAAATGGTGTCGTTCTTGGCGGTGGAGGGCAGGGCGATGATGGGCTTGCCGCCGCGCGAATAAGAGGCGCCGCGCAGGAAGTCCACCTGCCCGCCGATGCCGCTGTAGAAATACGTCCCCAGCGAGTCCGCGCAGACCTGGCCGGTCAGGTCCACTTCCAGCCCGGCGTTGATGGCCACCATGTTGTCGTTGCGCGCGATCTGCCGCGGGTCGTTGGTGTAAGCGTTGGGATGGAATTCGAAGATAGGATTGTTGTCCACGAAGTCGAACAGGCGCTTGGTGCCCAGCACGAAGGAAAGGATGATCTTGCGGGGATTATAGTTCTTGCGCGCCCCGCTGATCACCCCGGCTTCGATGAGCGGGATCACGCCGTCGGAAACCAGTTCGGTGTGCACGCCCAGGTCCTTGCGGTCCATCAGGAAGGGGAGCACGGCGTTGGGGATGCCGCCGATGCCCGTCTGGATGACCGAGCCGTCGTCGATCAGCCCCGCCACGTTGCGCGCGATGGCCACGTGCAGGTCGGAAACCACCGGCTGGCGCAGCTCGCAGAGCGGCCGCGAGGACTCCACGAAACTGTGAATGCGGCTCACGTGGATGAAGCTGTCGCCGTAGGTGCGCGGCATGAAGTCGTTCACCTGCGCCACCACCCGCCGCGCGTACTGGGTGGCGGTCAGCGTGGTGTCAATCCCGATCCCGAAACTGCAAAAGCCGTGCGCGTCGGGAGGCGAGACCTCGATCAGCGCCACGTCCAGAGGCATGACGCCCGATTCGAACAGCCCTTCGAGCTCGCTCAGGTAGACGGGCGTGTAGTCGGCGCGCCCTTCGTTGACCGCCTCGCGCACGTTCTTGCCGATAAAGAAAGCGTTGTGGCGAAAATGCCCCGCCATTTCCGGCTTGACGTAATCCGCGCAACCCAGAGTCAGCAGGTGGACCACTTCCACGTCGCGGACGAAGGGGGCGCGGCGCAGCAGCGCTTCCACCAGGGTTTCGGGCTCCGCACAGCCCGGCTGGATGTACACCCGCATCCCCGATTGCACGCAACTCAAAGCCTCGTCGGCGGACTGCAGCTTGCCCCGATATTCGTCTTGCCACGCCATACGTGCCTCTTACTGGCTCGGTTCTTGCGCCGGGCGTCCGGCCCGGCCGGCCGTAGCGCTGGGCCTGCTTGCCGCAGGCAAGCTTCAGCCCAGCCTCATTGACGAGCCCAGCCGCCCTCGAGGGCAGCGCTACGCCGTGGCCGCCTCAGGCGGCCGCCGGTTCGGCTACGCGCGCTTGCTCGTAGCCCAGGACCGCGGAATGGATCGCGCGGTCAAAGAACTGGCCCACCAACTGCACCACTTCCAGCTCGCCATAGACTTCTTCCGCGCGCTCGGGAGTGGTTTCCCAGGTCAGAAACTGCCACAGGGTTTCCTTGACCAGGACAATCGCCCACACCAACTCGTGAAGAGGAACCTGCTGGCGGAAACGCTCGGCGCCGATTTGGCGGTAGCGGCGTTCGATGTCGAGCTCCGATTTGCCCAGCAGCCAGTCGCCCAGGTTGCGGTAGACCTCGTAGACCCGTTGCCGCAACTCTTCGTCGGGAACCTGGCGGGCGTAAGAACTCGTCGCCTCGGAGTGCCGGATCTTCTCCAGCAGGGCGCTGGCCAGGGCTTCGGAATGCGTTTCGATGATTCTTACCAGCCGATAGGCGTGCATCATGACCGCCTCCTTGCTTGCCTTTCCATGGGCGCCACCCATCACAATGTGAGAAAGCAAGGAGGTGGCCAAACAGGGACTAATCGGCGTATGAAGATCGCCTGTGTTCTCAGGGGATTAGGTGAGTAGCTGACTTTTTATACACACCGGCAGGTGGGGGATTTCCCGCCTTTGTAGAGTGTTAGGAGCCTCCGACCTAGTACATCAATACATGGTCGTGCGCGTTAAGTGATGGGGCCAAAATGTCGTGTGGTAGTGAGTCCACAGCCGCGCGTCCACCTGCGGAATGATGATTTGCAGGTTTGCGGGGCGAATCTTGTTGATCTCCTCGCGCAGCAGCGCCGTGGCGTAGAGGCTGTGGACGCGCAACTCGATCTCCTGCTGGCTGCCGGCGGGAATCATCTGGTAGTGGTCAATGGCGTGTTCGAGCTCGGGGGCATAATGGAAAATGCCCAGGATGCGCAGCGCCGCGGGAATGATGTAGTCGGCGAAGGCGGTGAACTTCTGCGTGTCTTCGAGCTGGAAGTTGCCCGCGGGGTGCATCACCGCGTACATCATCCACACGCCCAGTTGCGCGAGCTTGTAGATCTTGATGGTGTGCCCCTGGAATTCGTAGATGTCGTTGAAGCGCGGGAATTCGGCCACCAGCGTGTCCACGAGCCCCCGGCCGTTGTCGTAGAGGCGCGGGGAGCAGGCATCGACGAGGTTGTGGAAGTGGCCGCCGTACTTGGCGTCCAGCACCTTGCCCACGGAATGGAAGATCTCCACCCGCTCGTCGAGCATGGGCATTTCGATGTTGCCGCGGAAGATGCGCTCCAGGTCTTTGCGCGTCACCTTGGCCAGGTAGCCGCCCTCGGTGATGGGCGTACCCTCGTCCTGGGCGCGCTTCAGGCAGGCGAACATGGCGTCGGAATCCGAAAAGTGCTGCCCCTTGTAGTCCACCTGGAACTTGATGTGGCTGTGGAAGTCGGTGAACGCGAAATCGATGCTGTCCGAAGTCATGATGAAGTCGATGCCTTCGTTGCGTTCCTTGCCCACTCCCAGCGGCAGAGCGTACTCGGGCATGGGCAGGTCTTCGTAGCCCATCCAGCTGGCCACTTCCACGATCTTGGGAATGCTGGTGTGCACATAGCGGGAGTTTTCGATGACCGGGGCCAGGCTGTCCATGACCGGGCTGCCGATTTCTTTGGGAAAGCGAATCGACTTGCCGGGGGCGCTGCGGGCAAAACCCATCCGCGTCGCCTGCGCGACGACGGGCGCGCTGCCGAGCAGTTTGAGCATCTGGCGTCGGTGCATCATGGCAAAACTCCTTGCGGCCTGGGCGTTCGGCCGGTTTAGAAGCGACAACATACACTGGGGGGATGATACGTTTCAAGTGTTTTCCACCTCCCTCGCCCCTGTTCGCCCCGCGCGCCCTTTCGGAGCCCGCGGCGCTTCCGGACCCTTGCAAAAACCGTGCCGTTTCGCCCGCGGCTAACGCGGTTGTTCACGCGGGCGGTTTCGACTATACTCCTTGCCTCTTGACCCGCCCGCCGAAGCCGCCGAGGCCGGCGCGGCGGCTCCCGATCATTTTGGAAGCGGTTCCGTGGGGCGTGCGCGTCATCTCCTGTTCAGGGGAAGCTCGTGCCGCA
Organism: Terriglobia bacterium; assembly: GCA_046704985.1. Taxonomy (GTDB): domain Bacteria; phylum Acidobacteriota; class Terriglobia; order UBA7540; family UBA7540; genus JBJKQV01. The sequence continues at coordinate 11,932 of JBJKQV010000013.1, read as the reverse complement.
CGCGGCCCGCCGCCCGGAGGGTCGGGGCGCTCGAGAGCCGCTTTGGCTCCGTGCAGTCGGAAAGCAGGAATTCTACCCGGTCAATCGTTTTGCACTTTTAAGGAGGCTGCGATGAGGCGATGGATGGCGGGCATCATTTTCTTGATTTCGGCGGTGGCGCTGGCGGCGCCGCAGGCCGAGGCGCCGGACGCGCTGATGGGTTTTTCCGGCGCCGCATCGCGCGCGGAACTTCAGTGGGAAGGGAAGTTCAAGGCCCTCCCGCAACCCGAAAACATGCGCGCCTACATGAAGCACCTTTCGGCGTACCCTCACCACGTCGGTTCGCCCTACGACAAGGCCAACGCCGAGTGGATTCTCTCCAAGTTCAAGAGCTGGGGCTGGGACGCGCACATCGAGACGTTCTACGTGCTCTTTCCCACCCCCAAGGAGCGGCACGTGGAGCTGGTCGCGCCCGAGCACTTCACCGCCAAGCTGGAAGAGCCCGCGGTGGCCGTTGACCCGACCTCCGACCAGAAGGCCCAGCAGCTGCCCACTTACAACGCCTACTCGATTGACGGCGACGTGACGGCGCCGCTCGTCTACGTCAACTACGGCGTGCCGGCCGACTACGAGCGCCTGGCGCGCATGGGCATTTCGGTGAAGGGCGCCATCGTCATCGCCCGCTACGGCCACAGCTGGCGGGGCATCAAGCCCAAAGTCGCCGCCGAGCACGGCGCGGTGGGCTGCCTGATCTATTCCGACCCCGGTGACGACGGCTATTTTCGCGGCGACGTTTTCCCCAAGGGTCCCTGGCGGCCCCTGGAAGGCGTGCAGCGCGGCAGCGTGATGCGCATGGAAGAATGGTCGGGCGACCCGCTCACTCCCGGCTGGGGCGCCACGAAGGACGCCAAACGCCTGACGCTCAAGGAAGCCAAGACGCTGACCTCCATTCCCGACCTGCCGCTCTCTTACGGCGACGCGGCGCCGCTGCTCAAGGCTCTGGGCGGCCCCGTGGCGCCGCTCGGCTGGCGCGGCGCGCTGGGCTTCACTTACCACGTGGGCGCGGGCCCGGCCAAGGTGCACATGGTGGTGAAGTCCAATTGGGACATCAAACCCATTCGCGACGTCATCGCCAAGATTCCCGGCTCCCAGTACCCCGGCGAGTGGATTATTCGCGGCAACCACTACGACGCCTGGGTGAACGGCGCCGAGGACCCCGTTTCCGCGCAGGCCTCGCTGCTCGAGGAAGCGCGCTCGTTCGGTGAATTGCTGAAGCAGGGCTGGAAGCCCAAGCGCACCATCATCTACTGCGCCTGGGACGGCGAAGAGCCGGGCCTGCTGGGCTCGACCGAGTGGGTTGAGGAGCACGCCGCAGAGCTTTCCGCCCACGCCGTCGCCTACATCAACTCCGACACCAACGACCGCGGCTATTTGGAAGTGCAGGGCTCGCACTCGCTCGAGCACTTCGTCAACACCGTGGCGCGCGACGTCGAGGATCCGGAGACCCACCTCTCGGTCTGGAAGCGTCTCTACTTCAAACGCCTGGCCGACGCGCGGCGCCGCGAGGAAGGCGGAGTATCGCCCCTGCGCCCCGTGCACTTCGGCGGGCAGCCGCAGCCCTTGAAAGAATTGCGCCATCGCGCCGACCTGCGCATCGCGGCGCTGGGCTCGGGCTCCGACTACACGCCCTTCCTCCAGCACCTGGGCATCGCCTCGGTCAACATGGGGTACAGCGGCGAGGCCGACGGCGGCATCTACCACTCCATCTACGACGACTTCTACTGGTACACGCACTTCTCCGACACCAAGTTCGTTTACGAGCGGGCGCTGGCGCAGACCGTGGGGCTTTCGGTGATGCGCCTGTCGGACGCCGACGTGGTGCCCATGGAGTTCGGCGACCTGGCCGACACGGTGGGCATGTACGTCCGTCAGTTGCACGCCCTCTGGCAGAAGGAGCGCACCGACATCCTGGAGCGCGACCGGGAACTGCGCGAGGGCGTATACACCGCCACGCACGACCCCGAGAAGACCTACGTTCCGCCCAAGCCCGAGGCGGTTCCTCCTTACCTGAACTTCGCGCCGCTCGAAAACGGCGCGGAGGCTTTGCGGCACGCCGCCAAGCGTTACGACCGTGCGCTCGCCGCCGCCCAGGCGCAGGGCGGTGCGGCGCTGGGGCGCGCGTCGCTGGCCAACGTCGACGCCGCGCTGCGCGAAAGCGAGCGCAAGCTCACCAACCCCCACGGCCTGCCCCTGCGGCCGTGGTACAAGCACGAAATTTACGCCCCCGGCTACTACACCGGCTACGCGGTCAAGACCATTCCCGCCGTGCGCGAGGCCATCGAGCAGCACCAGTGGAAGGAGGCCGACCGGCAGGCGGTGGTGGTGGGCAAGGTTCTCCTGAACGAAGCGGCGGTGATTGACCAAGCCGCGGCGGAGCTGGAGAAAGCTGTGAAGTAAAGTGTGAATCTTGAGGTGTGAGCGTGGCCCAGGGCGTGAGCCCCGGGCCTATGTCCCCAGAGGCGGTTACTGGTCAGGCCGGCCGTCGAGGCGGTCGTAGGCGCTGCGGGCCGAAGTCGTGCCCAGGGACTCGTTGTAAAGCGAAGTGAGGCCCAGCAGCTCGCGCACTTGCTGGTCGAAGCGCTGCAAGGTCTTGAGCTCTTCCACGCGCACGGGGAAGCGCTGGTCCTCGCGGCGCCAGAACTTCTGGAAGCCGCGGTCCTCGAGCTCGCAGGCGAGGCTGCGCACCAGGAAACAGGGCGGCCCGGCCGGCACCCACGCTCCCGCGCCGTTGCGCGTCAGCTCCCGGGTGCAGTTGTTCTTCTTCACTTGCAGGGTTTCCGGCGACCCGGGCGATACCGCCACCTCAAAGCCCGCGGCTTCGAATTTCCCGCGTAAACCCTGCGCCAACGCTTCGCTCGTTGCCATTCTCATCGCCTCGGTTGGATTGACACCTTTCGGCCCTACCCCTACAATCAAAGTTTATTCAAATTATGGACGAAAAGGCAAGAGCCAGTGTGGCCGCGCAGCCGCCCGGGGCCGGAGGGGAAGACCTTCTGCGCCTGATCGGGCGCACGCCCCTGGTGCGCCTGGGACGCGTGGGGCGCGAGTTTCCCGAGGTGGAGCTCTACGCGAAGCTGGAGGCCGCCAACCCCGGCGGCTCGGTGAAAGACCGCCCGGCGCTCAACATCATCCGCGAGGCCGAGCAGGCCGGGCTGATGTCCAAGGATAAGATTCTGATCGACTCCACTTCCGGCAACACCGGCATCGCCTACGCCATGATCGCCGCGGCGCGCGGCTACCGGCTGCAGCTTTGCATGCCCTCCAACGTCAGCGAGGAGCGCAAGCGCATCCTGAAGGCTTACGGCGCCGAAATCGTCTATACCGACCCGCTGGAAGGCTCCGACGGCGCCATCCGCCGCGTGCGCGAGCTGGCGGCGGCGAATCCGCGTCTCTATTTTTACGCCAATCAGTACGACAACCCCGCCAACTGGCGCGCCCATTACGAAACCACGGCGCCGGAGATCTTCGAGCAGACGCAGGGGCGGGTCACCCACTTCGTTGCCGGGCTGGGCACCAGCGGCACTTTTGTGGGCACGGCACGGCGCCTGAAGCAGTTGAACCCGCAGATCCGTTGCGTATCCTTCCAGCCCGATTCGTCGTTTCACGGGCTGGAGGGCATGAAGCACATGGCGACCGCCATCGTGCCCAAGATTTACGACCCGGAATTAGCCGACCAGGACCTGGCGATTTCGACCGAGGCCGCGCAGGCCATGACCCGCCGCCTGGCGCGCGAAGAAGGCCTGCTGGTGGGCATCTCGGCGGGCGCCGCCGCGGTGGCGGCGCTCCAGGTCGCCCGTGAGGCCGGTAGCGGCGTCATCGCCATGATTTTTCCCGACGGCGGCGACAAGTACCTGAGCGAGCGCTTCTGGGACGAAAAGGATTGAAACATTGATCCATCGAATCATTGACCCATTGCCGAAGCGCTGCAAAACGGCTCAAGGGTTCAATGGAACGATGGGGCAATGAATCAATTGTAGAAAAGATGCTGAAGATTGAGCGGTCCCATCTCGACTCGATTCGCGCTCACGGCGCGCGCGAGTATCCCGCCGAGTGCTGCGGGATCATGCTGGGCACCGCCGCCGGCGACGCCAAGCTGGTGGCGGAAATCGTGCCCCTTCCCAACCTGCGCCACGACCCGGCGCGCGCCCAGGAGCTGCTGCCCCTCGACGAGCCGGGCAGGGAAACGGAGCGCAACCGCTTCCTGATTGACCCCCTCGAGCAGTTGAAGGTGGAGAAGGGCGCGCGGGCGCGCGGCCTGGACGTGGTGGGTTACTACCATTCCCATCCCGACCACCCCGCGCGGCCGTCGGAATACGACCGCGCGCACGCCTGGCCGTGGTATTCCTACGTCATCGTCTCCGTCGAACGAGGCGAACCCAAGGATTTGACCTCCTGGGTATTGGCGGAAGACCGCTCGCGTTTTGACCCGGAAGCGCTGGAAATCGTGCATCCCTCCGCGGCGCGCTGAATCTAACCTGGTGAACGCGCCTGCGGGCTTGCGTACCGGGAGGATTCCCGGCTACAATACTGGCGGGGGCAACAGGGTTTCGACAGGGAGAGAGTATGCCGATTAAAGTGATGATCCCCACCCCTCTGCGTCAATACGCGGGGAAGCAGGATTCGGTTGAGGTGAAGGCCGCGACGGTGGCCGAGGCGCTGGCCGGGCTGACCAGCGAATACGGCGATCTGCGCCGCCACCTCTACACCGAGGAAGGCAAGCTGCGCAGCTTCGTGAACATCTACCTGAACGACGAAGACATTCGTTTCCTGGCCAAAGACCAGACTCCCCTCCACGACAACGACGTCCTCACCATCGTCCCCTCCATCGCCGGAGGCTCGGGCATGCGATGCATTTGTAGCTAGCCTGGGTTGCCGCTCGCGCGGCCATCCCGGGCCCTCCCTTTTTCAAAGCATTCCACCCGAAATTTCCGCCGGGTCGAGCGCTGGAAGCTCCCCACACGCGGGCCGCCAAGGCTTTCGGGAATCCTTTTTCGAGACGGAGCAGCCATGATTGTACAGACGGAAAATACGGAACTCTCCAAGGACGAAATCCTGCGTTACAGCCGGCACCTGAAAATGCCCGAGGTGGGGATGACGGGGCAGCTGAAGCTGAAGCGCGCGAAGGTGCTTTGCATCGGCGCGGGCGGACTGGGGTCGCCGCTGGCGCTCTACCTGGCGGCGGCGGGAGTGGGCACGCTGGGAGTGGTGGACTTCGACGTCGTGGACTTCACCAACCTGCAGCGCCAGGTCATCCACGGCACCCCCGACGTGGGCCGCCCCAAGCTCGATTCGGCGCGCGAGACGCTGGAGCGCGTCAACCCCAACGTCGAAGTGATTACCTACGAAACCCGGCTCACCTCGCAAAACGCCCTGGACATTTTCAAGGACTACGACCTGGTGGCCGACGGCACCGATAATTTCCCTACCCGCTACCTGGTCAACGATGCCTGCGTGCTGCTGGGCAAGCCCAACGTCTACGCCAGCATCTTCCGCTTCGAAGGGCAGGCCTCGGTTTTCTCCGCCCAGGACGGGCCGTGCTACCGCTGCCTCTATCCCGAGCCGCCCCCGCCCGGGCTGGTGCCGAGCTGCGCGGAAGGCGGGGTGCTGGGCGTGCTGCCGGGCATCATGGGCACCCTGCAAGCGCTGGAGGCCATCAAGCTGATCGTGGGTGAAGGCGAGCCGCTCATCGGCCGCCTGTTGCTCTTCGACGCCTTGCGGCTCAAGTTCCGCGAGCTGAAGCTGCGCAAGAATCCCGATTGCCCGGTGTGCGGCGAGCACCGCACCATCACCGAGCTCATCGACTACGAACAGTTCTGCGGCATCCGCGGCGAGGAGCACGTGGAGGAGACGCGCGTGCCCGAAATCACCGCCCCCCAGCTCAAGGGGTGGATGGACCAGCGGCGGCCCTTCGTGCTGGTCGACGTGCGCGAGCCGCACGAGTCCCAGATCTGCTCCATCCCCGGTTCGCGGCTCATCCCCTTGGGCGAGGTGCCCAAGCGCATGAACGAGCTCGACTCCGCGGACGAAATCGTGGTCACCTGCAAGATGGGCGGGCGCAGCGCCCGCGCCGTCGAGCTGCTGATGAAGTCGGGCTTCCGCAAGATTCACAACCTCCAGGGCGGTGTGCTCGCCTGGGCCGACCAGGTGGACCCCGCCATGCCCAAGTACTGAGCGCGTGGGAACGGGCGGGCGCGGACGGATGCCTTCCAAAGGCGTTCGTTCCGCCCCCGCGCCGCGCCCGTCGCTTGGCGCCGCCTCGCGAATCGGTTAAAATTGAATGGTGCAAATTCAGGTTCCCTGGCGGAGGTACGGTAATGGCACTCAAGGTAGGCGACACGGCGCCGGATTTCAAGCTCCCATCCATGACCGGCGAGTCGGAGGGCACGTTTCAGCTCTCTGCGCACCGCGGCAAGAACGTGGTGATTCTGTTCTATCCTCTCGATTTCACCCCGGTTTGAACGGAGACCTTGCGGGTGGTGCAGGCCGATCTGGCCTCCTTCACCGGCGCTAACGCCCAGGTCGTGGGCGTCTCCACCGATTCGATTTATTGTCACAGGGCTTTTCAGGCTTCCCTGGGCGGGCTGGATATTCCGCTCATGGCCGACCGCTGGCCTTACGCCGAGATGGCGAAGTCCTACCAGCTCTTCCCGGCCTCCCGGCACGAGGTTCCATTCGTCGCCGACCGTGCCGCCGTCGTCGTGGACAAGATGGGCAAAATCGCCTGGGTCAAGACTTACGGAATCGACGAGCTGCCCAACAAAGCGGAAATCCTGGCTGAAGTGCGTAAGCTGGGCTGAACTTAATCCCGTGCGGCGGTCTCCGCTCTCCGCATAGCTCCGGTGAGCGCGGGCCGCCGCCCACGGTTTGAAATCCCTCGTTGCCGGATCGGGAGGCTGCGCGATGGACTTAGCGGAAGGGGTCCGGCGCTATCTCGAAAGCGCCGGGGAATTCGGCCGTGCTCTCCACCTTTCGGCCCTCGGTCTGGGGCGGGAGGAGACCGAGCAAGCCGTCGCCGCCTGGGACGAGGATTACCAGATCAGCCGCTTTCTGCTCCTTTCCCGCGAACCCAACGACCAGTTGCAGGCTTTCCCTCCCGACCAGCGCGTTTACCTCATCAACGGCTTCGAGTGTACCCACCTGAATTTCCAGCCGGGCATCCGCGAACTGCTTTAGGGGTCTGAATAGAAGAAGGGCGCGGAGGGTGGACCTTCGCGCCCTGCAGGGTAAGGACTGCCGGTGACTAGCGCCGTCCGTAGGGGCACTGGCGCGGGCAGGGGCAAGCTCCGCGGGCGCCCCGAGCGCCGCGGCCTCTCCGCCCCATCCCGCGTCCTTGACCGTTCCCATAGCCGGCGCCGGCCGCAGCACCCGGCGCGAGCGAGCGCTTGAGGGTGCGGTAGGCGTCACGGTCTTGCTGCAACTGGGCGCGTGCCGCCTGCGCCTGGGCGCTCGAGAACCCGTGCTCGGCGATGGCGGCGTGGACGGCGGCGCGATCCTGGTCGAGTTGCTGGGCCATCTGTTGGAGTTGGCCGGGCTGCGGGGTTTGCGCCGAGGAAGCCGCCGCGCCGGCCGTGGTGCCGCCGGCCTGGCCGCCGGCGTTGAGGGTCCCGCCCATCACGAAGGCCAGCAGGGCGAGGAAGCTGAGCGTGCTGATCAGAACTTTGTGCCGCATTTCTCTATCCTCCTGAGCTCATTGCGAGGGAGGCCGGGAGGAAAGGGCGGACGCGTCTAGTGAGGTCCGCGCCCTCCACCCTGCGGAGGGCCGCCCTGGCCGCGTGAACCGCCGCCGCCCATTCCGCCGCGCTGCCCGCTCCCCATGCCGGGGACTCCCTGGCCCGTTCCGGGCTGGTGAATCTGCTCGCGCATGCGGATACGGTCCTGCTCCCGAGCCTGCGCCTTGATTTGGTTCATCTGCTGTTTGGCTTGGCGCAACTGCTGGCGAGTCTGCTGGAGCTGCTGGCGCGCCTGCCCCGCCTGGGCGCTGTTCTTGCCGTACGTCTTGGACTGGGTCTTGAGCTGTTGCTTGTCCTGCTTCTGCTGCTGTTGGAGATCGCGAATGCGCGTCTGCAACTGGTCGCGGGTCTGGAGCTGATCCTGCGTCTTGAGTTGGTCTTGCGTCTTGAGTTGGTCCCGGGTCTGCAGTTGGTCCCGGGTTTTGAGTTGGTCCTGCGTCTTGAGTTGGTCCTGCGTCTTGAGCTGGTCCGGCGTCTGGAGGGTGTCCTGCGTCAGGAGCTGGTCCTGAGTATTGAGCTTGTCCCGCGTCTGCAGTTTGTCACGGTCCTGGGTCAGGTCGTGATCCTGCAGCCGGTCCCGAGTCTGATCGGGCTCCTGAGCCGAAGCGGGCCGCGCCGTAGTTCCGATCACCAGCGCCAGAACCGCCACCAGCAGTGAAGCGAAAAGTGTTTGTTTGAAAATTCGCTTGGTCATCTTCCTTTCCTCCCTGGCGAAATAACTGTGCACTCACCGGCAGAAACCCGCGTGGGGCGGGGAAGTTGCGGCGACAAAATGTCCCACCGCGCGCTGTGCCCTGCTCACGGCCTGTGGCGGCTATCCACGCCAAATTTCTGATGAGATTGGCGCCGCCGTTCGGGAAAGGGCCGCGCGGCGGCGGTGCGTGGTAGCATGTGAGCCTCAAGCAGCCGAAAATTCGAAGGAGGCCGAATGCGCGTAGCGATCACGGGCGCGGCGGGATTGTTCGGACGAGGTTTGGTGGAGGTTTTTGCGCGCGGCCACGAAGTCTTGCCGCTCACGCGCCGCGAGGCCGATCTAACCGACGCGGCACAGGTGCGCGCGGCGTTCGAGCGGCTGCGCCCGCAGGTGGTGGTGCACGCGGCGGCCATTCCGCAGCCCGACCGTTGCGAAGCGGAGCCCGCTCTCGCCTATCTGGTGAACGTGCACGGCGCGAGGCACGTGGCGGAAGCGGCGCGGGAAGTCGGTGCGGCGGTCGCCTACGTTTCCACCGACTCGGTTTTCGACGGCAGCAAGACGTCGCCTTATACCGAGTCCGACACTGCCGTGCCGCCTACCGTTTACGGGCGCACGAAACTGCGCGCCGAGCGGATCGTGGCGCGCGCGCCTGAGCACTGGATCTTCCGCGTCTCAGTGCTTTTCGGGCCGGGGAAGACCAACTTCGTGGAAAAGGGATTGCGCAAGATCGCCGCCGGAGAAGACTACGTGGTGGCCGCCGACCAGTTGGGCTCCGCGACTTATACCCTCGACGCTGCCGAAACCATCCGCCAGGTGGTGGAAGCGCGCCGCTATGGACTCTATCACCTGACGAACGCCGGACCGTGCAGCCGTCTGGAACTGGCGCAGCGCGCCGCCGAATTGGCGCACCTGGATCCCCGGCGGGTGGTGGGCGTGCCCATGCAGCAGATGGGTCGCCGCGCCGCGCGGCTGAAATATGCGGTGATGGAGATGTCGGCGCTCCGCCGCGCCGGCTTTACCCCGCCGCGTCCTTGGCCGGAAGCACTGGCGGACTACCTCCAGAGCCGGCTTCTCTCGACAGGCGTCTCCACTTACTGAAGATTCTACGCATCGAGCCACAACCCGGGGGGTCCTGTGACACGACCGGGCAGGGCAGTCCTCAGTGGGGGAGGCAGCAAGAGAGTCTTGCCGGGGGAAAGGCGTTCTTAGATCACCGGCTTGGGGGTGTTTCCCAAGCCCAGCATAGGCCGCAAGTGCGCCCACAGTTCTTCCAGCAGGTGTTCGCGGGTGACGTGAGGCAGGCAGTGGCTCTCGATCATCTGCATGGTCTTCGGGCAGTTGACCTCGCCGGTAATCACCAGCACCCGGCCCATCAGGCTGGGGCGGATCTCGCCGATTTGCGCGAAGACCTTCTCGGCGGGGAGATTCTGACAGCGCAAATCCACCAGCACGGCATCGTATTCCTCACGATCAATCATCGAGAGGGCCTGCGTACCGCTGTAAGCGACCTCAGCCTGGCAACCTTGGCCTGCCAAAAGGACGTACAAAACATTGCGGATGGAAGCGTCGTCTTCGACAAATAGCACCTTACGGTGGGGATTATCAGTCATCACGACTACCTCGCAGAGCGCTCTCTGCTCATCGGGTCGGAGGGGCGGTCAGCCGTAATCTTACCGACTGGACGGTTAAGAGGCTTTACTTATAAGTGATGTCTGGGCGCAAGTCAAGGAAAATGTGAGGTTTGTCACAATGTGACGCATCGCCCTTTGGGGCGTTCGTCAACCCAACCGGAAGCGTGCGGACGACAGTTGGGAGCTACTTCGCGGATGAGGCGGGGACGGAAAACGGCTTGTCGTGCCCGGGGATGATGTACGAGGCCTTCCGGAGGATGAGGGCGCGGTCGCGCTGATACTGGGCGCGGTTGTGAGGAATCATGGTCAGAACACGCTCCTCGTGCTGGCGGCTGAGTAAGGCGTCGCCGGCGATGACGGCGGGCCGTTCGCTCGCCTGCACGATCAGCGAGGCGTGGCCGGGCACGTGGCCCGAGGTAATGACCGCTTCCAGCCCCTCGGGCAGGGATTCGGTTTCAATCCAGTGAAACCCCTGGCGCGAGCCCAGGCGCTTGACGTCCCACCATCGCAGGGCCAGCTTGCGCAACTGTTCCATGTAACGCCGCGACTGCTCGTATTCGTGCGTCTCGGGATAATACTTGAGGGCCAGCTTCTCCCAGTGCGCGTCGTCGCGAAGGGCGGAATAGAGTTCGCAGCACCACTCATAGGATTCCTGGGAGGCGTAAAGCTGCGCGCGGGCGAATAGGCAATTATTCAGGACGTGGTCGATGTGGAAGTGGGTGTTGACGACCGCGGTGACGTCGTCGGGCTGCACACCGCGCTGGCGGAGAGCCTTGACGAGCAGGTGCGCCTCATGCGGCAAGCCGGTGTCCACCACCAGACGCTGGGAGCCGCGGGTGAGCAGCGCCGCCGTGGCGCCACGCCAGCTTCCCGGCAACAGCACGTCGACTTTCCACACGGGATGAGGGGAAGAGGTCATGGCCTTACGGGACGGCATTCTATCAGCCTAGGCCGTTTCCGCCAATGTTTCCTGAAAACGCGGCGCTCAGGAATCCCGGTTGCGGGGGTCTGATTCAGCGGGTGTGGCGGCGGGGCGTGATCCCCGCCCGTGCAAGGCGGCGAGAATGTCGGTTTTGGTGAGCACACCTTCCAGTCGGCCGTCGCGCGAGGCGACCAATGCCAGGTGCGGGTGCCGCGGGCCCGTCAGCAGGCGCAGCGCCTCCATGACGTCGGCCTCGGGGGCCAGCCGCGGGGCGGAGCGCTCGGTGACCTCTGCGACGCGAGTCCGTCCCCATTGCTCGCGGGGAATCGTGTCCAGGGCCCAGATCGACACCGTTCCCACCAGCCGTTGCTCGTCGAGCACGGGGTAAGCGATGTGCGCCTGGTGCAACGCGATGCGGGCGGCGAACTCTTCGACCGTGGAAGCGGCCGGAATGGTGATGGCGCGGGGTTGCATGGCGTCCCGGACCCGGACCCGGCTCAACCCTTGAATGGCATTACTCTCGTGCCAGCGTTGGGAGTCGGACACCGACGCCGTGCCCGAGACCGCGTAGGCCACCGCGGCGCCGATGAGGGTGGGGATGATGTAGGCGTGGCCGCCTGTGGCCTCGGCGACGAAAACCACCGCGGTGAGCGGCGTCTTGTATCCGCCGGCAATGAGCGCCGCCATGCCCACGGCGGCAAAGAGGTCGGGGGAAGAGGTGTGAACCAGCGACTGCCCGAAAGCCTTGCCCAGCGCCTCGCCCACGAGAAACAGCGGGACAAAAAGGGCGCTGACTCCTCCACTGCCCAGCGAGAAGAGCGTGGCCGCCAGCTTGAGGGCTACGAAGATGACCAGCTCGGTGGTGAGGTAGAGGTTGAGCAGGATGTTTCCCACCGCTTCGTAGTTGGGGCCCAGG
>JBJKQV010000012.1:0-4575 GCA_046704985.1 Terriglobia bacterium | reverse complement strand
AGCGCCAATTGGCGCTGCGCGGCCGCAACATCGGTTTGATCGTTCTCGAAACGTCCCTGCGCGGCTTCCACATCCTTGGCGGAGGCGTTCTGGCGATCGTCGTACAACTTCTTCAGGCGCTCGTATTCGCGCCGAGTGACGCGCAGGCTGTCTTGCGCCTTGCGCAACGCGGCGCGGCCCGCGGCGTATTTCTGCTCGCGGCTCACTAGGTCCTCGACGCCCAAAACCACGGCGGGACCCGTCGCGTATTTCTGCTCGCGCGCAGCGGCCAGGGGAGCGGCGGAAATGCCCGAAGCTTTCTCCGTTCGCGCGTCGAGCGTGATCACCACTTCACCGTTCTGAACCGCGATGTGCGAGGGCGTCGCGATGGCCTCGCGCTGCTCCTTTACGTTGTCCTGGTCGGGAGGGGCCGGGCGCGGCTGTGCGAACGCGCCGACCAGCGCTACGCCGGCGACCAGCGCGAAGCCGGCGGCGATCGCCCATTCCCATTTTCGATTTCTCATGGGGTCTCCTTTTGGTCCTTGCCGGAATTGAGCACGGGAGGAGGGAAGGCGCCGCGTCCGAGCGGCCGCTGGACCGCGTCCTCCAGGCGCGCGAGCACCGTCTGCGCCTCGGCGAGCGCGCTGAGGTAATCGCCGGTCACCGTGGCGCTTTCGAGCAGCACGCGGTTATAGGCCAGGCGATCGGTTTCACCGGCCTGGAGCGCCTTTTGCGCCGCTGGCTCGCTCACGTTCTGCATTTGCCCTAGCGTTTTCTTGGCTTCCTGGAGCGCCGCATACGCCGCGCGGTAGCGGGCCAGAGTCTCCTGGCACTGCGCGATGGCCTTCGCCTGAGTGGCCAGGAAGCGCGCCGCGGCTTCTTTGCGCCGCGCCACGGCTACCGCGATGGGTCCCTGGTTGCGGTTGAAGACGGGAAGCACGGCAGAAAGGCCCAATGTAAAGAAGTTGTCGCCTTCCTCCAGGTCGTAGCCTGGGCCGAGGCGGATGTCGGGATGCTGGCGGGCGATCTGAAGCTGCAGCTCGGCCTGCGCGGCGGCATACTCGGCGAGTTTCTGGCGGACGTCGAGGCGGTTGATAACCGCCTGGCGTTCAATGAGGGCGGGCGAAAGCTCGACGACGCTCGGAGGGTTGTCGAGCGGCGTCCAGGAAAACGCGATCCCGCGCAGCGCCGCGACGGGAACGCCGATGGCCGCCGCCATCGCGGCGCGCGCTTCTTCGATTCGTCCGCGCGCCCGGGCGAGCGCCGTGGCGCTTTGCATCCATTCGAGCCGCGCCGTCTCGACCGCCGGGCGCGCCGTTTCGCCCGCCGCCAGCTGTCCGCTCAGGTACCGGACGCGCTGCGACAGGACTTTGTCCCGTGTCTCGGCGATCCAGAGCCGGCGCTGCGCCAAGAAGTAGCTCAGCGCGGCATCGCGCAACTCGCCGCGCACCTTCCACGCCGCGGCGGCCAGTTGGAAGTGCGCCGCCTCACTGAGCGCCTGCGCCCCCGCTACGCGATACTGGCGCTTGTGCGCGGTGACGATCGGCAGCAGCAAGTCCAAGCTAAATAGGTAAGGACTGGGAATGCCAGGCTTGATTCCCACCGTGGGATTTGGCCGCTCTCCCGCCGTGATCACCGTCGCCTGCGCCGCCTGCGCCTGCGCGCGTGCCACCTGCATCTGCGGGTTGAAGTAGTAAGCCGCCAACGCCAGTTCTTTGGGCGTCCAGAAGCGCAGCGGCCAGGCCGGGAGCTTCTTTCCCAGGTTCGCCGCCATGAACTGCTGCAGCCCAGGGTCGTTCAGCCGGCGGCTTTCCAGGCGCGCCGCGACGGCCGCGGGCTCGAGCGGCTGCGGATGGTAGCGCACCACCGGCGCGCAGCTTTCCCCCGCAAGCGCGAGAGCGACAACGATCAAGGCAAAGCGCATAAGTCGCATGTTGGGCCTCGAACCAATTCGCAACGCGGCGCCGAAGTTGCCGTCAGTTCAGATTCCCGGACTCGCGTGGGGACGGAAATCGGCGAGCCGCCGCGGTCCGGCCGCGCGAAAGGGCGCACAGAACCCTTCCGGCGCGTGCCGCGCGTCAAGCGGAACGGTTGAGACTCTAAACGCGCAGGGGAAAAGGAGGAGAGTGAATGTCCAGCGAAGGCGCCGGGCCGCCCGCCCCACGGCGGAGCAAACCCAGGCGCGGCAGACGAGGGCAGAGGGTTTGAGCGATCCAGGTGACGTGCTCGCGGAGCTTACGCACCCAGAAGATGGCAAAGCAAAACACCGCCGCCACCAGGGTGGCGCCGCCGCCAACATTGAACTGGATGTCGTGGATTTCCGCGCGCGGTCCGTCCCAGCGGTCCACCACTTCCGCCAGGGGGCCGGTCAGATACCAGCCCAGCCAGAGTAGAATGATGATGCGCAGCCCCCGCTGCCTCATACAAATACTCTATGCTCATTCGTTGGTGAAAGCAATTGCCGCGCCGGTGGGCGCTCAGTTGAGATAGTAGGTGCGGTAAAGTGTGTCGCGGCGCACGGGGCGAAAACCCGCTCCGGCGATCATCTGACGCAGGATTTCTTCCGTCGACTGGTTGTGGCAGCCGGCGGCGCTCACCACGTTTTCCTCGATCAGAATCGAGCCCACGTCGTTGCCGCCGAAGCGCAGCGCCACCTGGCAGATTTTGTGGCCGGGGGTCAGCCAGGAGGCCTGCACGTTGAGGATGTTGTCGAGGTAAAGGCGCGAGGTGGCGAGGGTCTTCAGGTAGTCGACGGCGGTGACCTCCTGCTTCACGGAGCGGCCGAGCGAGGTGTTCTCGCGCTGAAAGAACCAGGGGATGAAGGCGGTGAAGCCGCCCGTCTCGTCCTGGAGGTTGCGGACGCGCTCCAGGTGGCGGACGCGGTGCTCGAGGGTTTCGCCGCAGCCGAACATCATGGTGGCGGTGGTGGGGAGGCCGAGTTGGTGGGCGACGCGGTGCACTTCGATCCACTCGTCGCTCGAGCACTTGAGGCGCGCGATGCGGTGGCGGACCTCGTCGTCGAGGATTTCGGCGCCCGCCCCGGGAATGGAGTCGAGTCCCGCATCGCGCAGCCGCGCGATCACCTCGCGCACGCTGAGACCGCAAATCTCGGCGATGTTCAGAATCTCCGGCGCCGAAAGGCAATGCAGGTGCACTTGCGGGTAGCGCGACTTGATGGAGCGCATCAGGTTTTCGTAATAATCCATCTTCAAGTCGGGGTGCAGCCCGCCCTGCATCAGCACGCCCGTGCCGCCCAGCGCCAGGGTTTCCTCGATCTTCTGGTAGATCGATTCCAGCGGCTGCACGTAACCTTCCGACGAGCCCACCGGGCGGTAGAATGCGCAGAACGTGCAGTACTCGGTGCAGACGTTAGTGTAGTTAATGTTGCGGTCGATCTGGTAGGTGACCACGTTGCCGGGGTGCAGGCGCGCGCGCACGGCATCGGCTTCCAGGCCCACGCCGATCAGGTCGTCGGAGCGCAGGCGGTCGAGAGCGTCCTGGTTGGTCAGGCGCATGGGTTCAGTCCCGGGCACGGGGAGCGCCGCGCCGAAGGGTGCGTCACACGAACAGCAGATCTTTTTCTACCGGAATGATGCCCGCCTCGCGCGCCAGCTTGTAAAACTCGCGCAGCCCCTGGCGATTTTCCTCATCCAAAGAATAGTTGATATTCTCGCTCAAGTAAACTTTCAGCGTTTCGGCGGGCAGCTGGAGCTTGGGAGCATACTCGGCGGCGATCTCGTCCAGGTGAGTCAGGCCGTAATCGCGCGAGTCCTCGAATTCCTTGCGGAAGTGGCCGAGGCGCGCGTCCTCGTAGCCCGCCCAGACGGCGAAGACGAAGGGCAGGCCGGTAAATTTCTTCCACTCCGCCGCCAGGTCGTAGACGTGCTCGACCTTTCCCTGGAAAGTCAGCGCCGGGTCGCCGATCAGCAGCGCCGCGTCGGCGCGTTTGAGCATCACTTCGGGCTTGGGCGCCAGGGGCGTCAGGTTGACGAAGTGCGAGTAGAACTTCCGGAACAGCACGCGCACCAGCGCCGCGGAAGTACGCGAGGAATTGTCGAGCGCGACCGACTGCACCTTCTCAATAGGCTTCTTGCTCAGCAGCAGAACGCTCTTGACCTCGCCCTTAGAGGCGATGGAAATGCCGGTGAGGATCTGCGCGTGCTCCAGGCGCTGCACCTCCACCGACGGTACGATGCCCACCGCGGCGCGGCGCTGGCGCACCGCGTCGGCACAGGCGGCCGGAGTGGTGAATTCCAGATCGTATTTCCCCTGCTGCTCGCCGTGCAGCATCCCCCAGACCAGCGGCGCGGTGTTCAGGTATTGGACGACGGAAACTTTGGGGTTGGACATGGCACTCGCTTCCTGTCCCAAAATTTGATTTTATCCCATGAGTGGGGCTTGTCAACCGCGGCGGGCGGCGAGCGACGCCCCGTTATCCGACCCGTTACTCTCTGTCGCGCGGCTCCCTGCCGGCTTTTTGTAGCGCTGCCCTTCAGTGCAGCGCGCCTCGATCAGATGCCGGGCCTGCCTGCGGCAAGCAGGCTAAAGCCCACCGGCACCTTCTTAGGGCCGCACGTGCCAAGCTTCTTGTAGCGC
>JBJKQV010000011.1:0-5962 GCA_046704985.1 Terriglobia bacterium | reverse complement strand
CTTCCAAACCGCTTCCCACGACGCCGCTCCGGGCGACACCTGGACGCTATCCTTTTCCATTCGGCTTGCGGCGCCCTTGACCGCGGAAAAACTGAAACGCGCGCCGAGCATGCGCGGCAACTCGACTTGCGCGGGCTCCGGTCCCGCGTCGCGGCGGAACTTAAGCCGCCAGCCGCGCCCTGCGCCCAGCGGCTCCAGGTCGAGGCAGATTCTTCCAAAACGCGTCGGCGAGCCTTGCAGCGCCATGGGTTGATCGCCCGAGAGCTCGAAGTCTCCGATGCCCGGCAGCAGGCGCAGCGCCGCCCCGTCTTCGAGCGCCAGCATGTGGCGCAAGTAGAGAATGCACTCGGCGCTCGCCCAGTTGTGCGGCATGTCGCCGATGTAGTCGGCGGTCAGGCTGCCGCGCAGGGGCTGCTCCTCCCGCCAGCAATAGCGCGGCGTGGCGTGGTTCAGAAAGCCGTGGTAGGTCAACTGCGCCCAGTCGCGGACTCCCGCCCAAAGGTAGACGTGCGACACGAACGGGGCGTTGTAGTTCCAAACCCCGCCGTGGGGAAGCCAGCCGGTCTCGGCCGGGATGTCTTCCTGCGTGCACGCCTGCATCAGCCGGATGTGCCCGCGGACGATAGGGTCGTCGCGGTCAAAGACCAGGCCCGGATAGATGGCGTGTGAGAGCGCCCACTGGGCGGTTTGCGGCCGCGGGCGGTCCCAGGGATCGGGCGCCGTCCACGCCGGGTCTTCCTTCATCAACATGGGCAGGTACTCGAAGCCGTCCGGGTGGCGGCGCATTTCCTGCTTGGCCGCCGCAAAAAACGACGCGCGCAGCTCGCGATAGAATCGCGCCGTATCTTCAAAACCGCTCAGGTGGAGGCGCGCGGCCGCTTCCGTCACCGCCTTCAGCCCTGCCAGCACCCATACCGTGTTAGTGAATTCGGGCCGGATGCCTCCCAAGCCCCCGTCGCCAAAACCCGGCGCCAGCAGGCCGTAGCGCCCGTTAATCGTATGGTCGCGTTGGGCCTTCTCGCGCAGCCCTTCGAGGAACTTCACGGCGCGCAAGACGTTCGGCTGCATCTGGCGGAAATAGCTCCAGTCCTGGCTGAGCTCCGCCTGGCGTACCAGGGTGAACATGGCAATGCCCGTGTCTTTCCAATGCTCGCGGCCGCCCCCCGCCACGATTTGCCCGTCGGGAAGCTGGCGCGCCCATTCCGCTTCCAGTCCCTGTTGCGCGTCCCGGTCGTAGCCCAGATAACGGGCGGCTTCCAAAATGAAGTTGCCGTCCACGATCCACAGGCCGCGGTAAACCGTCGGACCCACCTGGAAAGTCATCCTCCCGTCTTTTTCCTCGCGGGCCTGCTGGATGTTGCGGGCGCAGGCGGTCAGGAATTCGCCGTAGCGGCCCGGAAGCTGCCAGGAGACGCTGCCCTCCGAAGGGCTCCAGCCTTGCCAGTAGCGGCGAGCCTGCTCGAGAAGGCGATCGGGATCTTGCAGTCCTTCCCGCAGCTTGGCGAAATCCTGGCCCTCTTGGGGGAAACGGAAAAGGCAACGGAAAACCTTGCCGTCAGCGGTCGGTTGCGCGCGCATCACGTAGGAATGCCAGATCACTCCGTCGCGGTGGGGCGCGAGCGGCACGCTTGAAACGAGGAAGGGTGGTGCGGTGTCGTTGTCGAGGCGCAGCAGGGTGGCGCCGTCGGAGGCGCCCTGCTTGATGTCGCGCTTGGTGCGCAGGATGACCACCGGGACGGCGTGTAGGCGGTGCAGGGTGCGCGGCTCGATCTCCAGGATGACGTTGTCGACCCGGCCCTCTTCCGCTCCGCGCGTGGCGAAGGTGGTGATCTCCAGAAACGCTTCCGGCCGGTCGAGGCGCGTGTGGACCACCGGAACGCCCGGAGCTTCGAGCCGCTGCCAGGCTACCCGGTCCGCTTCCATGCCTTCCATTGTGAACTGGACAACCTCGGGAAAGTAGTCAATGGCCCAGCCGAGTCCCGGATGCCCGTAACGAAGGTCTCCGTGCTCCCCTAGCAAGCTCTTGTGGTGGTCGTCGGGGAAGCAATAAGTCAGTTGCGAGGAGAGCGGCGTGTAGCGAAAGTCAATCGGCGCAGGGCGGCTTGCGATGCCGGAGGGAGCGCTTTCATCCTGGGTCAGGCCCGCCGGCGCCGTTTCCGGCTCGGCGGTCAGAAGGGTCGAGCCCGCTACCTTTGCGGCCCCAAGTCCCATTCCGACGTTCACCAAGAACTGCCGCCTGGTGGGATGGATCATGGTCGCCCTCCCCGCAAGTGCGAGTTGATCGTTCTAGTGTATGCGTGCACTAAACGCCGCGACTCGCTCATAGAATCTGATTGCATTAAGACATTTCACGCACATAATATACTAGCCTGACCCGCGATCTGCAAGTGCTTGGAACTGGCGAGCCGGGGCCCGAGGTGAGAAAATGGGAGCTCGCCGCGTCTTACATGCAAGGGGGGATAATGAAGAGAATTCTTACTGCCATCTGTCTGCTCGTGCTGCTGGGGGCAGTTCCCAGCGGTTTCGCCGCGGATGTTCAGACGGTGGAATTGACGCCGGCGCATCTGGGCGGCATGGTGACGCACGTTAACATTCTTCTGCCGCGTGATTACGAGACCTCGACGCGCCGCTTCCCGGTTCTCTACTTGCTGCACGGCTACACGGGGGACTATACGAACTGGGTAAAGCTGACGCACCTGACCGAGTATGCCCGCGCCTACGAAGAGATCATCGTCATGCCCGACGCGCAGAACAGCTGGTACGTGAACAATTACACCCATCCCCAACTGCGCTGGGAAGACTACATCATCCAGGACCTGATCCCTTACGTGGACGCGCACTACCGCACGGTGGCGTCGCGCCGGGGACGCGCCATCGCCGGCCTTTCGATGGGCGGCTACGGCGCCATGATGCTGGGCCTGAAGCACCCGCAGATGTTCATCGCCATCGCCAGCCTGAGCGGCGTCGTGGCCTCCGCCGAACCGCGGTACGAAAGGTTGGAGAAGAATGAAGGCATCAAGAAGGCCGTCGCCGCCGACTTCGGCCCCCTCGACAATCCGAAACGCGTCGGAGACGACCCCTTCTGGCTGATCCAGAAGCTCCAGCCCCAGGATTGCCCGCACCTCTTTCTCGCCATCGGGTCGTCGGATCCCTTTCTCAAACAAAACCGGCGGTTCGTGCGTTTGTTGTCGCAACTGGGATTCCGCTACCGTTACTACGAGGTTCCTGGCAAACACGAATGGTCGGTGTGGAACGAGCAAATCCAGAATGTGCTGCGCCTGCAAGCGCCCTTGCTCGATGCGTGCGGCGCGCAGGCGCCTTGTCCGCCCAGGTAACCCAAAACCGAGCTACTCCAAAACCTGCTGCCTGCCTGCCCTGCCTGCGGCAGGCAGGCGCAGGCGGGCCCTAAAGGGCAGCGCTACGGGGCTCTGTAGCGCCTGTCTGCCCGTCCTCCGCACTCCTCTGGTATACTGCGTGGGAGCGCGTCGGCAAGCCTGACTTGCGCGTCTGGTGAAGGGTTGCCGTGTCCCGGAAACAGATTCTCCTGGTAGCGCTATTGATTGTCGCGGCCTCAGCGTTGAGCGCCTTGGTGGCCTACCGCCGTGCGCTCCGCCAGGCGAACCGCTCTGTGCCGCCCTCCGAAGCAGGCGCCTGCCTGAGCATTCAGCAAGCCGCCCCGCATGCCGGCGAGGTGGCCTGCGTGACCGGACGCGTGCTGCGGGTTTATACTTCCCGCGGAGGCCACACCTTCTTGGACTTCTGCGCGGACTACCGCAATTGTCCCTTTAACAGCGTGATCTTTGCTTCCGACCGCGACAAGTTCGGAAACCTGCGCAACCTTACCGGCCGGCGAGTGGAGCTTCGCGGCGCCATTACCGTCTACCAGGGGCGGACGGAAATCATCCTGCGCGATCCCGAGCAACTTCATGAGCTTCCCTGAGCGGCACGGCCGAAGGCGCGGGCCGGCGCGCCTTGGCGCGAGATGGCTGGCGGCGGCGCTGTTGGTTTTGGCCGCGGCCCTTGCACCGCGAGCGCTCGCGCATCAAGCTCAGGCTCCCGCGCCGGTGGTGGTTCCTCCCCGGGCGGCGGTGCGCGCGCAGGAACTGACCCAGCACGGTTTCCAGCTTCTGTCACAAAACCAGGCGCCGGAAGCCGCGGCGGTGTTTCGCCAGGCGGTCGAGGCGGACGCACGTCTGGCGGCGGCGCATCGCGGTTTGGGCGTGGCGCTATGGAAACAGGGCAAGATGGAGGAGGCGCTGCGCGAATTGGAGATGGCGGTCAACCTCGATCCATCCTACGCCGGCGCGCACCTCTCGCTCGCCAATCTGAACTGGGACCTGAGCCGGCAGCAGGCCGGAAGCGCTTCCAAAAGCGCGGGACCGGCTTTGCCGCCCTCTTCTTACCTGGACAACGCGCTGGCGGAGATGAAGAAAGCGGCGGCGCTGCGCCCGCAGGATTTCGACGTGCACCTGAGCTTGGCGTCGCTGTATCTGGACGCGGGCGACTACAAGCAGGCCATCGAAGCGGGCGGCGTGGCGGAAGGGCTTTCCAGCACTCCACACCAGCGCAGCGCAGCGCACCGCACGCTGGGCGATGCCGAGTTCGCGCGCGGCGACCAGACCAAGGCGGAATCCGAATACCAGTCGGCGCTCGCCCCCGCCCCGGCGAACGGCCCGGCGCATTTCGGGCTGGCGCGGCTGCGCATGTCGCAGAGCCGCATCCCGCAGGCCGTCGAGGAATTGCGCGCCTGCGTGCGCCTGGCGCCGGATTTTGCCCCCGCTTATACCGCCCTGGCGCAACTGCTCCTCAAGCAAGGCGGAGCGGGTGAAGCGCGGCAATTGCTCGAGCACGCCGTAGCCCTCAACCCGGACGACTGGCAGAGCAAGTTCCAGTTGGCGCGGCTGCTTCAGCAGGCGGGGCAGGGCAAGCGCGCCGGGGCTCTGCTCGCGGAGGTGGTCAAGCAGGCTCCGGGTTATCTTCCCGCGCGCGAGCAGGAGGGATTGGCGCAGCTGGGGCGCGGCGACGTCGAGGCGACGCACGCTTCGGCGGCCGCGATGGTGGCCGCGCATCCCCAGGCGCTGGAAGGCCACCTGCTGATGGCGCTGGTGGACTGGCGCCGGCGCGACTACGAATCATCGCTGGCCGAGTGCGCGCAGGCGCTGGCGGCCGACCCGGATTCTTCCCGTGCCATGGCGCTGCAAGCCCTCGACCTCTGGCAGCTCGGGCGCAAGAAGGAATCGCGCGCGCTGTTTGTGGCGGCCTCCAAACTCGAGCCGCGCGTGGGCACCGCCGAAGTGCTCTGCCGGCTGATTCTTTGCAGCGCCCAGGACATCGGCCCCGTCGAGGAATTCCTGCGCAAGAACCGCTACCTGCTCCTGCCGCCGCAGGCGCCATAAAAGCGCAGGCCGAAAATGGGATCGGGGTTTGTCGTCGCGCTGACAGTTTGTCCGTCCCCAAAAAGGCCTGCCTATGCGCCTTTTGAATTTGAATCCTCTTGCTCCGCTTTTATAATTCCCCCCAGCAAATTTCTTCCAGACGTTCCTGACGGGAGGGTGCCATGCTCAGAGGCTTTCTCCTTTCCGCGCTGGTTTTCACTGCTACTGGTTTGCTGAGGGCCCAGCATCCCGCCCAGCTGGCGGGCACCTGGAGCGGCACGGTGCAGGGCTACGGCGTGGAGATGCATCTGGTTCTCAACCCCGACGGCAGCGCCGACTACGAAGGCGTGATGGGCAAGTGGCGGGCGCAGGGGAGCCGGCTCTTTCTCGTCGAGGAAGGCGAGACGGTCGGTTACGACTTCCGTTTGCAGGGCAATCAGCTCACCCTTTCTGGGGGCGATTTGATGGCGCCGCTGGTGCTGCACCGTGTGGGCGGCGCGCCGGCCCGCCCGGGCGCTCCTCCTGCCTCGCGCCAATATCCAGCTCCCGAGCTCGTCCCCGGGGTGGCGGCGCCTCCCGAGGCCGCG
>JBJKQV010000010.1:0-5994 GCA_046704985.1 Terriglobia bacterium | reverse complement strand
TGGGCAACATCGCCCCCGAGCAGAGCGACTACTTCGCCATGGTGAAGGGCGGCGGGCACGGCAACTACCGAAACCTGGTGCTGGCTCCCGCTTCCGTGCAGGAGATGGCCGACCTGACGGGGCTGGCTTTCGAGCTGGCCGACAAGTACCGCAACCCCGCCATCGTGCTCACCGACGGGTTTGTAGGGCAGATGATGGAGCCGCTGGAGCTGGTGGACCACGAGGTCCCGCTGCCCGAGAAGCCCTGGGCGGTCAAGGGCACGGCGGAAACCCGCCACAACCTGCTCACCTCGATCTTCCTCGGCCCCGACGAGCTGGAGGGGCATCAGCGCAACCTGGAAGCCAAGTACCAGCGCGCCCGGGAAGAAGAGCCGCGGCACGAGGCCTACCAGACCGAAGACGCGGAAGTGCTGCTGGTCGGCTACGGCATCGTCTCGCGCGTGCTGCGCTCGGCGGTGGAGGAAGCGCGCCGCGAGGGACTGCGCGTGGGCCTGCTGCGTCCCATCACCCTGTGGCCGTTCCCTGCCCGCGCCTTGCAGGAAGCGGCGAAGCGCGTGGAGAAGGTTCTGGTCGTGGAATTGAGCAACGGACAGATGGTGGAAGACGTGCGCCTGTCCCTGGAGGGCCGGGTGCCGGTGGAATTCTACGGACGCTCGGGCGGCAACGTGCCGTCGGTGGAGGAGATTCGCGGCGAGCTGGCCGCCCGCCTCGCCTCCCGCGTCCACTAGAGGAGACCCATGAGCGCAAAGACTCAAGCCGTCAAAAGCGAAAGCATTCCCTCCCCCGAGTACGAGGTGGTGCTTTCCAAGTCGCCCGTCTTCTTTGACACCTTCGAGCGCAAAGCGGAGCTGCGGCAGCAGACCCACTACTGTCCCGGCTGCGGGCACGGCGTGGTGCACAAGCTGATCGCCGAAGCCCTGCAGGGATTGAACCTCCAGGACAAGGCCATGCTGGTGAGCCCCGTGGGCTGCTCGGTGTTCGCCTACTACTACTTCAACATCGGGAACGTGCAGGTGGCGCACGGGCGCGCCCCCGCCGCCGCCACCGGCCTGAAGCGCGCCAACCCTCACGGCATCGTCATCTCCTACCAGGGCGACGGCGACCTGGCGGCCATCGGCACGGCGGAGATCATCCACGCCGCCAACCGCGGCGAGAAGATCACGGTGATCTTCGTCAACAACGCCATCTACGGAATGACGGGCGGGCAGATGGCGCCCACCACCCTGGTGGGCCAGAAAAGCACCACTTCGCCCTGGGGCCGCCGTCCGGTCAACGAAGGCTTCCCCATGCACATGGCGGAGCTGATCGCTTCGTTGGAAGCGCCCGTCTACGTGGAGCGCGTGGCGCTGTCGGACAACAAGAACATCATGAAGGCGCGGCGCGCGGTGCGCAAAGCCCTGGAGCTGCAGCGCGACGGCGTGGGCTTCACCTTCGTCGAAATCCTTTCCCCCTGTCCCACCATCTGGGGCAAGGAGCCCATCGACGCCCGGCGCTGGGTGGCGGAAAAGATGATTCCGGTCTTCCCCCTGAACGTCTTCCGCGACCGTAAACCCGAGCCCATCACCGACACGCCGCCGCCGCACAAGACGATGGCCGAGGCGCTGGAAATCACCGCCAACGGGGCGGCCACCGCCCCCGCGCATCAGCACCCTGCAAACTTCCGCCAGATGAATATCAAGGTTGCGGGCTTCGGCGGGCAGGGCGTGCTGGTGCTCGGACAACTGCTTACCGAGATGGGCATGCGCGAGGGCCTGGAAGTGAGCTGGCTGCCCTCCTACGGCCCCGAGATGCGTTCCGGCAGCGCCCACTGCCACGTTTGCCTCTCCAAGGAACGCATCGGCTCGCCGCTGATTTCGCGTCCCGACGTGCTCATCGCCATGAACGAGATCTCGCTGCGCAAGTTCGCCGCGACCGTTCCCCCCGAAGGGCTCATCCTCTACAACCGCGACCGCCTGCCGGAAGGTTTTGAGGCCCCCGAGGCCAAGATCATTCCCATTCCCGCCTCGGAAATCGCCGACAAGCTGGGCTCCGCCAAGGTCGCCAACGTGGTGATGATGGGGGCGCTGCTGGAAGAGACCGAATGCCTGGCCTCCGACACCGCCACCGGTGTCATCGAAACCAAGCTCAAGAAAGCGGCGCTGCGCGAAGCCAACCGCAAGGCTTTGGAGGCGGGCCGCGAGTTCGTCGAGAAGCAGGTCTGGGTGGGCGCTGAAACCCAGGCCGACGGCTTCGCTTATTGAAATTATCGCCGCGACCCGCGCAAGCCGCCCCGGCCGTGGAGGCCGCAGGCGGCGGGCCTGCGAGATCCCAAGGAGGCACAAACCGTGAAGAAAGTGTTGATGATTGGTGCGGCGGGCAGAGACTTTCATAACTTCAACGTCATGTTTCGCGGTAACCCCGATTACCGGGTGGTGGCCTTCACGGCCACGCAGATTCCCGGCATCGCGGGGCGGCGTTATCCCGCCAGCCTGGCCGGCCCGGGATATCCCGACGGCATCCCCATCGTGGAGGAGAACGGGCTGGAAGAGCTGATTCCGAGCCAGGGCGCGGACGTGGCGGTGTTTTCCTACAGCGACGTTTCGCACGAAACGGTGATGCACGTGGCCTCGCGGGTGGCGGCGGCGGGCGCCGACTTCTGGCTGCTCGGCCCCACCCACACCCAGATCGCTTCGCCCGTGCCGGTGGTTTCCGTCTGCGCGGTGCGCACGGGCGCGGGCAAGAGCCCCCTGTCACGCCGCGTGCTGGCGCTGCTCAAGGAGCTCAACTGGCGTCCGGTGGTCATTCGCCACCCCATGCCCTACGGTGACCTGGAGAAGCAGCGCGTGCAGCGCTTCGGCAGCATGGAAGACCTCACGCGCTCGGAGTGCACCATCGAGGAGCGCGAAGAGTACGAACCGCACCTGCGCCAAGGCTCGGTGGTTTTTGCCGGCGTCGATTACGAAGCCATCATGGAAGCCGCGGCGCGCGAGGGCGACCTGATCCTTTGGGACGGCGGCAACAACGACACGCCGTTCTATCGCTCCGACCTGGAGATCGTGGTGGCCGACCCGCTGCGTCCCGGCCACGAAGTTTCTTACTACCCGGGCGAGGTGAACCTGCGCCGCGCCCAGGTAATCGTTCTCAACAAGGTGGATTCCGCCGCGCCCTCGGCCATCTCCACGGTGCGCGCCAACATCCGGCGCGCCAACCACCAGGCGCTGGTGCTGGAAACCGCCTGCCAGGTGACCGTGCCCACCCCCGAAGAGATTCGCGGCAAGAAGGTGCTGGTGGTCGAAGACGGCCCCACGCTGACGCACGGCGGCATGCCCTACGGGGCGGGCGCCGTGGCGGCGCGGCGTTGGGAAGCCTCCGAGCTGGTGGACCCGCGCCCGTTCGCCGTGGGCTCCATCCACGAAACCTTCGAGAAGTTTCAGCACCTGCACAGCGTGCTGCCCGCCATGGGGTACAGCCCGCTGCAGTGCCGCGAGCTGGAGGAGACCATCAACCGCTCGCCCGCCGACCTGGTGCTGGTCGCCACGCCCGTGGACCTGGGGCGGCTGTTGCGCCTCAACAAGCCCACTCTACGCGTCACCTACGAGGTCGAGGAACGGAGCGAGCCCGGCCTGATGGAAATCCTGGCGCGCTTTACCGCCCGCGTGCGCCGCACCCGAAGCGCCGTGGCCTGAGCAAAGGAGCCCTATGTCTTCACCTCAGATGGCTGCCGCCCCCGCCCTGCCGCCCCTGGCACGCCCCAAGAGCCTGCCGGGACGCGACCTGCTTTCCGCCCACGAGCTCAACCGGCGCGAGGTCGAATACCTGATCGACCTGGCGCTGCGGGTGAAGGCGCGCCCGCGCGACTATCGCCAGGCGCTCGAAGGGCGCACCCTGGCCATGCTCTTCCAGAAACCCAGCCTGCGCACCCGCGCCACGTTCGAGATCGGCATGCAGCAGCTGGGCGGCCGGGTCCTCAACCTGGGCCCGCAGGAAGTGGGATTGGGCAAGCGCGAGGCGGTCAAAGACGTGGCGCGCAACCTCTCGCGCTGGGTGGACGCCATCATGGCGCGCGTCTTCTCGCACGCCCACCTGGTGGAGATGGCCGCGGAAGCCAACGTCCCGGTCATCAACGCCCTTTCCGACGTCGAGCACCCCTGCCAGGCGCTGGGCGATCTGATGACCCTGGGCGAACACCTGGGGCCGCTGGAGGGCAAAACCCTGGCCTGGGTGGGCGACGGCAACAACGTGCTCCACTCGCTGATCTACGTCTGCGCGCGCCTGGGGGTGCAGGTGCGCGTGGCCACGCCTCCCAACTACTTGCCTAGCCCCGAAGTCTTCGCTGCCGCCGCTTTCGAGGGCGGCCAGATGCTGCTCACCTCCGACCCGCACGAAGCGGTGCGCGGCGCCGACGCCGTCTACACCGACGTCTGGACGAGTATGGGCCAGGAGGAGGAGCAGGAAGCCCGCCGCCGCGCCTTCCTCCCCTACCAGGTCAACCGCGAATTGATGGCGGCCGCCGGCCCCAACGCCTTCTTTATGCACTGCCTCCCTGCCCACCGCGGTGACGAAGTCACCGACGAAGTCCTGGATTCGGACCACTCCATCGTGTACGATCAAGCGGAGAATCGCCTGCACATTCAGAAGGCGATTCTGCTCGCCCTGCTGCCCTGAAGGGACCTTATGCCGACGGCGGTCGTGGCTATTGGAGGGAATTCGCTTGCCCCCGCGGGGGGCGCCGGCTCAATGGACGGCCAGCGGCGCCAGTTGCAGGCTACCTGCGAAGGCCTGGCGGCGGTGCTGGAAGCCGGCTACCAGGTGGTGGTCACGCACGGCAACGGACCGCAGGTGGGCGACGCGCTGCTGCGCTCCGAGCTCGCCGCCGAGCAGCTTCCTCCCCTTTCGCTCGACCAGTGCGTGGCCGAAACCCAGGGCAGTATCGGCTACCTGATCCAGCAAACCCTCCAGGAAACCCTGGCGCGCCACGGCCTGCGCCGCTCCATCGTCACCCTCATCACCCAGGTGCTGGTTTCGGCGCGCGACCCGGCCATCGAACACGCCACCAAGCCTATCGGGCCCTTCTATACGCGCGAAGAGGCGCAGCGGCGCGCTTCGGCGCTGGGCTGGAGCGTCGTCGAGGACGCGGGGCGCGGTTACCGGCGCGTGGTGCCTTCACCGCAGCCCGTGGCCATTATCGAAATGGCTGCCATTCGCGACGCCCTGGCGCAGGGCATGTTGGTGATCGCCTGCGGAGGCGGCGGCATTCCGGTTATCTACCAGGGCGACGAATTGGTGGGCCTGGAAGCGGTGATTGACAAGGACCGCGTCTCGGGACTGCTGGCCTGGGAATTGGAAGCGCAACTGTTCCTGATCTCGACCGCCGTCGAGCGTGTGGCGATCGACTACGCGACGCCGCGCGCGCGCACGCTCGAGCACCTGACCGTCGAGGACGCGCGCCGCTACCTGCGCGAAGGCCAGTTCCCGCCCGGAAGCATGGGCCCAAAAATCCAGGCCGCCCTCCACTTTCTGGAACGCTCCGGCGGGCAGGTGATTATCACTTCCCCGGAAAAAATTCCCGAAGCCCTGCAAGGCATGGCGGGCACGCGCATCTCCCTGAACCCCGCCGACCCGCTTCCCCACTTTGTGCACCGGACCACGTAGGAAGAACAGGATTCGGGATTCAGTTCTCCAATTTCCAGTTTCCGTTTTCTATTTTCAGTCGGCAGGTCAGCGGACGTTCATCGCTGGTGTGGGGCGTGAGATGTCTTCTCGCCGCTGTGCGCGCGGCCGGCCTTGCCGGAAGTGACTTTAGCGGGTGCCGGGTGCTTGGACTGCGCAGGCTTTTCCTGGGGGCTGAGCACTGCCTGGAAGGTGGGTTCGATGGTGATGGGCACGCCTTCGACGGAAGCGATGCGCTTGCCCTCCAAGGTGACGCGCAGCATCAGGCCGTGGTGGGTGGGCCGGTCCTTCTGGTCGAAAATAAAATTTCCCAGGCTGTAGGCGATCCAGCGGCCGTGGTAGTTC
>JBJKQV010000009.1:0-2565 GCA_046704985.1 Terriglobia bacterium | reverse complement strand
GTGGATCATCATCGTGCACGTCCCCCCGCACCGCGCCCCAAGCGCGGCCGCGAACATCGGGATGCGAGGGCTGAAGGTTTACGTCTTGCCGGGGACCCGCGCCACCACGTCAATCTCCACCTTGATGCCTCCGCCGAGCTTCGACTGGACGGTGGTGCGCGCCGGCTTGACGCCCGGGAAGAATTCCGAGTAGGCGGCGTTGAAGCGTTCGAAATCGTTGATGTCGCTCAAGTGGCAGGTGCACTTGACCACGTCTTCGAATCCGCACCCCGCCTCCTTGAGGATCTTGCCGACGTGCCCCAGGGTCAAGCGCACTTCCTCTTCGATGCTGCCGTGCAGGACGTCGCCGGTGCGCAGGTCGAGCGGACCTTGCCCGCTCACGTAAACCCAACCGTCCACCAGCACGCCTGCCGAGTAAGCACCCGTCGAAACCTTTTTGTCGGGATGCTTGATTTCCTTCTTGGGCATAGCGCCTCCTCTCAGAAACCAATTCCTGATGATAACCGCCGCCGCGCGGCGTTACGCCGTCGGGCCGCCGCTCACGTGCAGGACCGCGGTCTCAAACGAAACCGAGCTCGAGCCTACCATGATTTTAAAGTTGCCGGGCTCGACCACCCACTTCATGTTGAGGTTCAGAAAACGCAGCTCCGCCGGCGTGAGCTTGAAGGTTACGGTGCGCGTTTCGCCGGGCTTCAGGTGGATGCGCTCGAAGCCCTTCAGCTCCTTCACCGGACGCGTGACCGAGCTCACCTCGTCGCGGATGTAAAGCTGCACCACCTCGTCGCCGGCGCGCGCGCCGGTGTTCTTCACGTCCACGCTCACCGTCGTGCGGCCCTGCGGACGGATGCTGGAAGGCGACACCTTCAGGTTGCTGTACTCGAAAGTCGTGTAGCTCAGCCCGTGGCCGAACGAAAATAGCGGCCCGTGCGGCACCAGCAGGTAACCGCGCCGGTGCGCCGAAGGTTTGTAATTGTAAAAGTCCGGCACCTCGCCGACCGAGCGCGGAAAAGTGATGGGCAGCTTGCCGGAAGGATTCACCTCGCCGAAAAGCACGTCGGCGACCGCGTTGCCCGTGTCCTGGCCGAGAAACCAGCCTTCCAGAATCGCCGGAACCTTCTCGGCGATGGTGTTGATGGCCAGCGGGCGGCCGTTGATGAGCAGCACCACCGTCGGCTTGCCCACCTCCAGCACGGCGTTCACCAGGTCATCCTGCGGGCCGAAAAGCTCCAGGCTGTCGCGGTCCACCGCCTCGTTGCAGGTTAGCTCGTTGCCGCCGATCACCAGCAGCACCACGTCCGCGCGCCGCGCCGCCGCCACCGCTTCCGCGATCTGCGTCTTGGTTTTGGCCGGGTCGGGCAGGTGCTTGCGCAGCTTGCCGTCCGCACCTTTGTCCTGAACGATGATCTGGCAGCCCTCCGCGTAGTCCACCTTGAACTTGCCTTTCGCCTTGGCCCGCATGCCTTCCAGCACGCTCACCGTGTGGGGCGGCTCGCCGGCATAATCGCCCAGGTGGCACTCGGCCGCGTTGGGGCCGATCACCGCCAGTGTCCCCAGCTTGGCGGCGTCGAGTGGCAACAAGTTGTTCTCATTCTTGAGTAGCGTCAGCGCTTGTCGCGCCGCCTGTGCCGCCAGGTGGGCGTGCGCCGGGTCGCTCGAAACCTTCACGGCGATTTCCGGATCCACGTAGGGATTCTCGAACAGGCCGAGCAGGAACTTGAGCCGCAGCACGCGCGCCACGGAGCGGTCGAGCGTCGCTTCGGCAATCACGCCCTTGCGCACCTGATCAGGCAGCGTGGTGTAGCAGTCGGGAAAAGGCAGCTCCACGTCCACGCCCGCCTCCAGCGCCTTCTTGGCGGCCTGGCGCTTGTCGGCGGCGATGTGGTGAACTTCCTGGAGAAACGGAATCCCCAGGTAGTCCGAGACCACGATGCCCTGGAATCCGAACTCCTCGCGCAGCACGTTTTGCAGCAGCCAGCGGTTGGCGTGGCAGGGAACGCCGTCGATTTCGCTGTAAGCGGCCATCACCGCCTGCGCGTGGGCTTCGGTCAGCGCGGCGCGGAAAGGCGGCAGGAAGAATTCGTAGATGGAGCGCAGCGAATAGTTGCAGGGCCCGATGTTCTGCCCGCCTTGCGGCTGCGAGTGCACGGCGAAATGTTTGACGGTGGAAATGACGTGGCGATGGTCGAAGGTCGGGCCTTCGCCCTGGAAGCCGCGCACGCAGGCGACGGCCATGCACGAGCCCAGGTAAGGATCTTCGCCGTAGGTTTCCTGGCTGCGTCCCCAACGCGGGTCGCGCGCCACGCCGAGCACCGGCGTGAGCACCTGGTGAGCGCCGCGCGCGCGTCCCTCGGCCGCCGCCGCGCTGAACACCTGTTCGACCAGCGCCGGATTCCAGGTGCTGGCCAGAGCGATGGCCTGCGGAAAGCTCGTCGCGCCCTTGCACATCAGCCCGTGCAGCGATTCCTCGTGGATGATGGCGGGAATGCCCAAGCGCGTCTCTTCCACCAGATACTTTTGCAGTAGATTGCAGACCGTGGCGGTAGTGCGCGGGTCGCGCTTGATGCC
>JBJKQV010000008.1:0-3889 GCA_046704985.1 Terriglobia bacterium | reverse complement strand
GCCGCTAGAAGTGCGGCATCTGGAACTTCTGCGGTTCGCCTTTGATCTCGGAGGTCTGGTTGGTCAAGGCTTTGACCAGCACCATGGTTACGTCCTTGGAGCTCATCTTGACCAGCCCGTAGGGATGAATCTTGGTCGAGATCCAAATATCGCTGGGCTGTTTGTTCGCTGTGCTGCGATAGTGCTCGCAGACGAAAGTGCCGGCGGGCACGGTGATAGTCTCGGTCCCCAGCTTTTCGCCCAGGGCTTTGGGGTTGTTCTCCGGCTTGGGCTGGTGCCCCCTCATCATCATGCCGGCGGGCAATTCCATGGGCGGCCGGCCGGGCATCTGCATAATCATGCGTTTGACCTGCGGTCCGTCGCTGGCGTTCACCATCAACTCCTTCATCACCATGCCGGCTCCCTGCCCGCTGAGCATCCGCTGCTCCATCCAGTATCCTTCCTCACCGCCCACACTTTCCTTGCCCACGATCGCGTAAGCCCAATCCATGGGCTCCCGACCCTGGGCGGTCACCCGGTACTGGGCGCCCGAGCCCACCACCGGCTCAAAGATGCCGGGAATCTGCGGCGCGTGCCCGCGGCCCATCTGCGCCCAGGCTCCTCCCGCTGCCACCATCAACGACAACACCACCAGGGCCCCTTTGGACAGGTTTCTCATCTGGATGCACCCCCTCCTTGGAGTCGCAATTATTGCAGTTGGATTCGGCAGCCGGCAACGCGGCCGCCCAATGCCCCTAATACGCCATGCGGCGGGAATTCTTGAAATCCTCCCAGAGCGCCGGTTGATACTGAGGTTTGGGCACAAAGCGCTTTTCCTGAAAAGTGATGCCCAACCGGGATTCGTCCACCTCGGCGTCTTTCTGCGGCAGGAAGTCGAAGACGCTGCGGTTGGTTCCGTAAAAGGCGCACAGCCAGACGCCCTCCGCGCCTTCGATGGCGTACAAGGCGCTGGCCAGGGGCAAGGCGTGCCCCGGGTCCGATGAAACCTTGATCTCCGCTTCCACAACCTTGCCGCGCACCGGTGAGGCCGAAGCGTCCGGCTGGCTCGCTGACGTACCCATGAAGTCTCCCCAGGATGAATTCCGTCCGCACATGAAAACAAGCACAGGGAACATACCTCACCGGGCCGCACTCGTCAACTGGCAGCAGCCGCGGAAAGACGCGAGTCAGTTCTTGCAAGGCTTGAGCTCCAGGGCGAGCAGGCGGCCGTCGGTCTTCCACGAGGCGCCGGTGGCGGTGAGCCCCTCGCTCAAAGGGTTGGGACGCGTCACCAGTTGCTCGCTGCGGACGCAGCCCGCAAACACCAGGTCGGCGCCCACCTTGGCGCGCTCAGAATCGAGGTCGGGCTTGATGGCGTGCGAGATGACGCCGGGGCGGATGTCGTAGCCCATGTCGTGGGTGCCGGCGGCGAGCCAGATTTCCTGCCCGCCGGGACTCTTCGAGCCGGTACGCCACAGGCGCAGGTGATGGCGCTTGGCGACGGTGTTGAGCATCATGGCAAAGGCCAGGTCTTCGCGCCGCCCGAAAAGGTAGAGGTCGGAAACCGGCGCCTGCTCGTAACCCACGTCGCCGATGATGGCGCGCGCCGCCTGCCAGATGGACTGGCCGCTCGAACGCGCCGGCTCAACCCACCCGGCCTTGATGAAGGCCGCGACAATCTCCGCCTGGCTGCCGATGAAGATCAGGTTGACGGGGTCGCCGGGTTTGCCGTCTTTGCCCGCCACGCGCTGCGGCGCGTCTGCGAGCAGATTCGCGACTGCTTCGCGGTCGCCCGACGGCAACTCCTGGGCGACGGGCGGCGCAAACACCTTGGGCAAGTCCAGAGGCTTGGTCAGTTCCAATTGCAAGTCAGTCCCTGCCGGGTAGTCAATCGCCGTGTTGGTCTTACCCAGAAGGCTTTGCTGCGTCTTCTGGCCGCTCGGCAACTTCTCAGCCGCCTTGGCAATCATCGAGATGGGCAGTTCGCTTTCCAGCACGCCTTGAATCATGCCGTCGGCCAACACCGACTCGCGGGCGTTTTCGACTTCCACCACCTTCGCAGCCAGCGTCTGCGCGGGCTCACCGGAAATTTCCAGGCGCGTAAAAGTGAGCAGCACACGCGCGCGCTGCGTGGGGCTGGAGCTGGGAATCAGCTTGGCGATGCGCCCGCGCGCCACGGCGCCGAGCGGCACCACGATCCCGGCCGCGGCGCTCGCGGGCCGAACGACAACAGCGCTGATGGGCGCATGGAGATGGGACTGCGTCGTGCTGACCGCCGTTTGCAGGCGGACGTAAAGCGACGTACCCGCGGGAAGCGATTCCTTGCCTTCCGGCGGCGAAGGCGCTGCCTGCGCCCGGCCACGCGCCACCCCCGGCCCCAGGCATGTGCAAAGCAAAACGGCCAGAGTCCATCCGGCGCGCCGGGCCCTTGATTTCGGCTTCCCGTCAAGAAGGCGGGTCTTATCGCCGGCCCTCACGATTCGCATGAAGAGGATTATCGCGCTCCGGAGCGGTCCCGGCAAGTGTGGCCTTCGGGGCGCGCGGAGGCTTCAAGCGCAAGCCCGTTTGGGCCAAAAGTACCAGTACTTTCGAGGGATTCTTGAAGGCCTCAAAGTGCCTCGAAGTATTTGACTTCAAGTCACCTTTGCGCTAACGTCTGCAGACGGATAGCTCGTGGTGTGGATCTTCTTTCCCCGTAGAGCGTACGCACGGCAGCAACGGGACGGGGTGCAATTCCCTCGCCAGTAAGCCCGAGGGCGAAAGCGAGGCCAGAGTGGCCCGGATGTTATCGAAGGCCGGCCGTTATCAGATCGTTTCGGAATTGGGCCGCGGCTCGATGGGGGTTGTTTATCAGGGTTTCGACCCGGTAATCGGCCGCACCGTCGCCATCAAGACCATGCTGATCGAGGGCCTCTCGACCGGCGAATTCCAGGAATACAAGACTCGGTTCCAGCGTGAAGCGCAAGCCGCCGGCATTCTTGCCCACCCCAACATCGTCACCGTCTACGACTTCGGCGAAGACGAAGGCGTGCTTTACCTGGCGATGGAATACCTGGAGGGCAAGTCGCTCCAGACGCTCGTCGAGAATCAGCACGTCCTGCCCCTTGAGACCATCGTCCCCATGTTCGAGCAGGTGTGCAGCGCCCTCGACCACGCTCACACCCACCGGATCGTTCACCGCGATATCAAGCCCGCCAACATCATGATTCTGGACAGCGGGCTGGTGAAGGTCACCGACTTCGGCATCGCCAAGATGATGTCCATGGGCATGACGCAGGCGGGGCAAGTGCTGGGCACGCCCAACTACATGTCCCCCGAGCAGGTAAAGGGCCGCCCCGTGGACGGCCGTTCGGATATCTTTTCGCTGGGCGTCATCCTCTACGAATTGGTGACCGGTGAAAAACCCTTCGGCGGGCAGAACATCACCACGGTGATTTACAAGATCATCAACGAAAACCCCATCCCGCCCCGCGAGCTCGACGCCACCATCCATCCCGGGCTGAGCTTCGTGGTGCAGAAGTCCCTGGCCAAGAACCCTGAGGAACGCTACCAGTCGTGCCGCGAGCTGGCGGACGATTTGCGCAACTACCGCAACCTGGGCAACGCCGCAGCTCCCAGCGAAACGGTAGTCATCAGGGTTCCGCCCATTCAGCAGACCGCCACCGTGCAGGTCACGCCCCCGGCACCTCCTCCGGCGCCCGTCGAGGCCGCTCCGCCTGCTCCGCCCGCGCCCCAGCCGGCCCCAGTGAGCGCTCCCGTACCAGCTCCTCCTGTGGCAGAGCCCTCCCTGGCGGCGCCTCCCGCAGCGGCACCTGCTCCGCCGCAGGCCCGTCCGGCGCCTCCCGCTCCCGTGGCGATGGCCCGGCCGCCAGCGGCCAAGAGTTCTTCCACCATTTGGATTGTCCTGGCC
>JBJKQV010000007.1:0-2506 GCA_046704985.1 Terriglobia bacterium | reverse complement strand
CCGCGAAAGCGCCCACGCCGCAGGCGGTGAACATGTAGCCGAGCTGGCTGATGGTCGAGTAAGCGAGCACGCGCTTGATATCGTTCTGGGTGACGGCGATGGTGGCGGCGTAAAAGGCGGTCGCGGCGCCGATGCCCGCCACCAGCGCCATGGCCACGGGCGCCAGCACGAACAAGGCGTTGGAGCGCGCCACCATGTAAACGCCTGCCGTCACCATGGTGGCGGCGTGAATCAAGGCGCTGACCGGCGTGGGGCCTTCCATGGCGTCGGGCAGCCAGATGTAGAGCGGCAGTTGCGCCGACTTCCCCGTCGCGCCCACGAAGAGCAGGACGCAGATGGCGGTGATAACCGCGTTTCCGGGATGATACTGCCCGCTGCGCGCCGCTTCGGTGATCCCCTGGAAGTTGAGCGTCCCGAAGGTGACCACCATCAGCATCATTCCCATCAGGAAGCCCGCGTCGCCGATGCGGTTCACCACAAAAGCTTTCTTGCCGGCGTCGGAGGCCGAGCGGCGGTGGAAGAAGAACCCGATCAGCAGGTACGAGCACAACCCCACGCCTTCCCAGCCCACGAACATCATCAGGTAATTGTCGGCCAGCACCAGCACCAGCATCGAGAACATGAAGAGGTTCATGTACCCGTAAAAGCGGTAATAGCCGCCTTCGTGGGCCATGTAGCCGAGCGAGTAGACGTGGATGATGAAGCCCACGCCCGTCACCACCAGCAGCATGACAGCAGAGAGAGGATCGAGCAGGAAGCCGGCGTGGACGTTCAGGTTTCCCATGGCGCCGCTCGAAAGGCGGAACGCCCCGGCGGGCCACCAGTCGTAGAGGACCAGGGTGAACAGGTGCTCGGGCCGGCCCAGAAGCTCCACAAAACAGCCCAGCGCCCATGCGAACGCCGCTCCCGGCAGACCCACCGAGACCAGCGACACCACAGGCTTCTTCACCTTGCGGCCGAAGAAGAACTGGAACGCCGCGCCAAGAATCGGTAACAACGGAATGAGCCAAATGTGGTCAAGCATGTCGCGCCAAAAGGTTAAAGGGTAAAGGATAAAGGGTAAAAATCCTCCTCACGCAGCGCGGGCAGGGGAACGTTCCTGACGGTTCCGGTGCTTCGCATTTCTGATAATCGCCGTAATGACCGCGTACAGTTCTTCGGTCTCTTCCATCAACGGAGCAAGCCGGTTCGCGGGAACGAGTTCTGCCTCCGCGAGCAAGCGCAGCCAGTACCGGCTCTCTCTCGCCTCTTTTTGCGCGATGGCGTATTTGTGAATGAAATCGGCGCGAGTCTCTCCTGCTTGCGCTTCCTCGATATTGGCTCCAATGGAAGTCGCCGCTCGCAGGAATTGTTTGCCGAGGATCCAGCACGTGCCGTCTTTCCGCTCCTGCAAGAATTCATGAAGCTTAATGGCGCGCAACGAATACTGAAAAGCCCTTTTCCGTATGTCGCTCGGCGACCTCGGTGCTTCCATCCTTTTACCCTTTATCCTTTACCCTTTAAACTTCCTACTTCTGCCCATCACCACTTCAAGAGGTCGATCTCGTCCGCGTTGACGGTTTCCTTGTTGCGGAACAGGGCGATGAGCAGGCCCAGACCCACGGCCGCCTCGTCGGCGGCGTCGGTAATTACGAAAATGGCGAACACCTGGCCGTCCACGGAGTTGAACAGGTACGAAAACGCCACCAGGTTGATGTTGACGGCGTTCAAGATCAGCTCGATGGACATGAGGATGATGATGACGTTCCGCCGCGTGAGCACGCCGATCACGCCGATGGTGAACAGTCCGGTGGCCAGGTAGACGTACCAGGCGGTCGGAAAGGCGGAAGCGCTCATTCGAATTTCCTCTTGGCCATAATCACCGCGCCGATCATCGCCACCAGCAGCAGCAGCGAGGCAATCTCCACCGGCAGCATGTAATGCTGATAGAGCACCGAAGCCACGGCCTGGGTGTTGCCCATGGCGCGGGCGTTGTAGGAGACCGGCGCCAGGTGCATGCCCCCGCCGTGCGCGTAAAGGATGTAAGCGAGCTCGCCGCCCAGCAGCAGGACGGTGAGCAGCGCCAGCAGCCCGTGGCGGCTGTAAGAGCGCTCGCGGCCCGAACGCCCCACGCTCACCAGCATCACTACAAACAGGATGAGCACCACCACGCCGCCCACGTAGAGGATGATCTGCACGGCAAAAAGGAATTCGGCGTGCAACAGGAGAAAGATGCCGCCCACCGAAAACAGCGTGACGATCAGCCACAGGGCGCTGTGCACGGGGTTGCGCCGGGTAATGACCAGCACCCCGGAACCGAGGGTCATCACTGCCAGGATGAAAAATGTGATCTCAAAAGCCATCGTTCCCGCTTCTAACGCGAGTAATGGACGGGCTCGGGGCCGCGTTCCAACTGGTCGCGGTCCCAGATCATCCCCTCGCGGCTGTACTGCGCCATCTCGAAGTCCTGCGTCAGCTCCAGCGCGTCCACCGGGCAGGCGTCCTCGCACAGGCCGCAGAACATGCA
>JBJKQV010000006.1:0-5061 GCA_046704985.1 Terriglobia bacterium | reverse complement strand
CGGCGCTCTACACCGGCGCCGCGGTCTCTTCGCAGTTCTCGTCGCTCTACAGCGGGCGCGAAACCCTCGCCTCGCTCGCCTCCGACACCGGCGGCCGCACCTTCTACGACCTCAACGATTTCGCTCCCGCCTTCCGCGACGTGCAGAAGGAAAATTCCAGTTACTACCTGCTCGGCTACACGCCCAGCAACCAGAAGTCGGACGGGCGCTTCCGGCGTATCAAGGTGGAAGTGGACCGCCCGGGCGTGAAGGTCGAAGCGCGGCCGGGCTATTACGCGCCCAAGAATTTCCGCCAGTACACGCGTGAGGACAAGGAACTGCAGCTCCAGCAGGCCATGGACCTGGACGCGCCCTTCGTGGATCTGCCGCTGGCCGTCGAGGCTTCCTATTTTCGCCAGCCGGACGGGAAGTATTACGTGGTGCTGGCGGCCAAGATTCCCGGCTCGGCCGTGCCTTTCCAGCAAAAGTCCGAGACCCACCGCACCGCCTTCGACTTCTACTGGCGCGCCACCGACGGCAAGGGCAAGGTGCAGGGCGCGCTTCACGACACCCTGCCCGTCAAGCTGAACAGCAAAACCTACGAGCAGGTGCTGAGCGGCAACCTGCTCTATGAAGGCGGCATGGTGCTCGACCCCGGGCAGTATCACTTGAAGGTGGTGGCGCGCGAAAACCGCACCGGCAAGATGGGCACCTTCGAAATGCCCCTGGATTTGCCTCCTACTTCCTCCGAGGGTCTGGCGGTGAGCTCGGTGGTGGTCTCGAACGAATTGGCCAAGGGCTCGGAGCCGCGCGTCGAGGGGTTCTTCCCCCGCCGCAACGCTCCCCAAAGCCCCCTGCTCCTGAACGGCCGGTCGCTGCTTCCCAGCGTCACGCGGGTCTTCCGCACCAACCAGCGCCTGTACGTTTATTTGGAATCCTACGCGCCGAAATCCAAAGGCACGGGGGCCGCCACGCCGCCCTCTGCGGCGCTGGTCTTTTTCCGCGGCGGCGCGAAGATTTCCGAGGCCCGGCCTTTTCCCGGCCGGCGCCGGGCAGACGACGGCAAGACCGATTACTTTATCGAGATTCCGCTCACGCAGTTTCCGCCCGGGCGCTACCGGATGCAGGTCAACGTGCTCGATCCCGGGCGCAACCTGGCGGCGTTCACGCGCCTTCCCATCGCCATCCTCCGTCCGCCGGTGCACCGGCCGTCCATGCCCCTGCCCACCAGCGGTCGGTGATTCTTTGGAGTGCGGCAGCTTGCTGCCGCTTTTGATCGCACCTCACCAGTTCTATCCGAACCGACTGAAAGCTGTAGCTACCTCTACCGCACTCCAAACGGCCGCGCTTGTGCTATCGTGGCTTTACCAGGGCGGGGTGCAAGGGATGAACGGCGAGACGGATGTGATCATCGTGGGCGCGGGGCCGGCGGGCTCGACGGCGGCCAAACTGCTTGCCGACCGCGGCTACGCCGTGCGCCTGGTCGACCGCGCGCAATTTCCCCGCCACAAGACCTGCGCCAGTTGGATTAACCGGCTGGCCTTCCAGCGCTTTCCCTACCTCCAATCGCGCATGGAGGAACTGGTCGAGAACCCTTTCTACGGCGTGACGTTCTGCGACCCGGCCCTCGTGCGCCAGGGCCGTTACATCGAATCGCAACCCTGCGGTTACCTTTCGCTGCGCTCCAAATTCGACGACGGGCTGCGCCGCATCGCCATGGAAGCGGGCGCGGAATTCCTGGGCGGCTGCGCAGTGACGGGATTGCACGAAGAGCGCGGCGAAGTGACGGTTCGCCTGGCGGACGGACGGGAGTTGGGCGCGCGGATAGTTCTGGGCGCCGACGGCGTTTCCAGCCGCGTGGCCTTTGTGGCCGGCCTGCGCCGCGCCTGGCAGCCGCGCGACTGCGCCCTGTGCGCCAACGCCGACATCCCCTGCGAACCGGAAACCATCCGCGCCGCCTTCGGCGAGCGCTTCCCCTTTTTTGTTTATCCCCAGTACGCGGGGCTGGAGGGCTACGGCTGGGTCTTTCCCAAGCGCCGGCACGTCTGCGTGGGCATCGGCGGATTGCTCGACGACGGGCGGAAGATTCGCTCCCTCTACTCGCAGTTTTTCCGCGAACTTCGCGAGCGCGGCCACCTGCCCGCCGCCCTGAAGGAAGAAGGAACGTATTTCGACCTCGACCCGCTGGGCGCCGTTCACCATCTCGACTCGCTCACGCGCGGCCGGGTGATGCTGATCGGCGACGCCGCGGGGTTCGTTTCCGGCTCGACGGGCGAGGGCATCTATCCCGCCATGGTGAGCGCCGAAATCGCCGCCGCGGTCGTCCACCGGGCGCTGGCGCGGCCGGACGTGGAGACGGGAATACAAAGGTTCAACCAGGCGTGGCGCGGCGAGCTGGGCGCTTACGTCAAGCGCCTGCCGGGCGGCGAGCACGAAGCGCAAACGCGCTCGCGCCTCGACCTGATTTTCCGCTCGCGCCTGGTGGCGCGCGTCGCCGGGCGCGTTTTTCTCTACGGCGAAGCTG
Organism: Terriglobia bacterium; assembly: GCA_046704985.1. Lineage (GTDB taxonomy): Bacteria > Acidobacteriota > Terriglobia > UBA7540 > UBA7540 > JBJKQV01. The sequence continues at coordinate 2,558 of JBJKQV010000006.1, read as the reverse complement.
CGTCCTTCAAGACCCTGGCGCGCAGCCTGTGGCCGGCAGCCTGAATCCTGCCGGCACAAAAAGCGCCGCGCCGCGTCCCCCCGGACGCGATTCCGGCATCGAAGTTAACAGCAGGGTTTGGGGCGCTGTACGGGTTTTGATCGCCTTTGCGGGCGCCATCGAGTCTCAGCGTTTTGTTGATGCCCGGCGTTAGAATAGGCAGCCTCGGGGCCGGGGAACGGTACAGGGCAAAGCAGCCAGACAAGCGAGCAAAGGGAGGGGTCGATGGACCGTCGTGTAGTGGTGACCGGCATCGGTGCGGTGAGTCCCAACGGCATCGGGCGGGAAGCGTTCTGGGCGGCCACGCGCGCGGGCCGGAGCGGCATCCGGCGCATCCAGTCGTTCGACCCTTCGCCTTTCTCGGTGCACATCGCTGGCGAAATTCCGGACTTCGACGCGCGGCGGTACATCAGCGAGAAGGACGCCTCGCACGTCAGCCGGGTGGTGCCGCTGGCGGTGGCGGCGGCGCAGGAAGCGGTGGCGGACGCGCGCCTCGACCCGGGCGCCATGACCATCGAAGAGCGGCGGAAGGTGGCGGTGCTGCTGGGCTCGGGCGGCGGCGGGCAGGAATTCGTGGAGCGCCAGTACGCGCTCTACTACGCCGGCCACGTGCGCCAGTGCAGCGTCTACACCATTCCCTCCGCTACCATCGGCACCCTGGCCAGTGAAATCTCCATGCACTTCGGGTTTCGGGGATTCAGCCACCTGATTTCGACCGGCTGCACCTCCTCGACCGACGCCCTTGGCTACGCGGCGCAGAACATCCGTTACGGCATGGCGGAGACGGTGGTGTGCGGCGGCGCCGACGCGCCCATCGCGCCGCTCATCCTCAAGGGCTTTACCCTCATGCGCATCATGACTTCCTCGTGGAACGAGCAGCCGCAACGCGGTTCGCGGCCGTTTTCCGCCGACCGCGACGGCTTCGTGCTCGGCGAGGGCGCCTGGATGTTCGTGCTGGAGGCCTACGAGCGGGCGCGCGCGCGCGGTGCCCACATCTACGGCGAAATCACCGGCTACAGTTCGACCTGCGAAGCGTTTCATCGCGTGCGCATGGGCGAAGACGGCGAAGAGTCGGCGCGCGCCATGGCGGAGGCGATGGGCCAAGCGGGCATCGCTCCCGAGCAGGTGGATTACGTCAACCTGCACGGCACTTCCACGGTGCTCAACGACCGCATCGAAACCCGCGCGCTCAAGCTGGCGCTACGGCGCCGCGCCTATCGCGTCCCGGCCTCGGCGCTCAACTCCAAGATCGGGCATCCGCAGGGCGCCTGCGGCGCGGCCGGGTTGGCGGCTACGCTGCTCGCCATGCGTGACCACGAACTGCCGCCCACCCTCAACCTCGACGTGCCCGACCCGGAGTGCGACCTCGACTACGTCCCGCACCGCGCGCGTCCCGCGCAAATCGAGCACGCGCTGTGCAACTGCATCGCTTTCGGCTCGAAAAATTCCGCGCTGGTGGTTTCGCGGGTGGTGTGAAGGAAATGGCCATGCGCCGCCTGACCACCAGCGAATGGCTCGACGACGACCGGGGGACGCCGCGGGAAATCCGCGACAGCCTCGGCGACCTGTGGCGCATCAACCGCCGCCTGGGAGGCGTGTCGTCGAATTTGCGGCTGCTCGGACATTACCTGGCGCGCAACGGTTCCGACGCCGTGCGCATCCTCGACGTGGGAACGGGCGACGCGCGGCTACCGGCGCGCCTGCGCCGGGAGTTGGCGGCGCGCGGACATCGCGTTGAATTCTTCGTTCTCGACCGCCACCGCACGCACCTGGCGAGCGGCGCGCCCGCCGCGGCGGGGCTGCGGCCGGTGGTCGGCGACGCCCTGGCGCTGCCCTTCGCGCCGGCCAGCTTCGACGTGGTGATGTGCAATCTCTTTCTGCACCATTTCTCGGGCGCGCGCGCTGAGCGCTTGTTGCAGTCGCTGGCCGCCGCTGCGCGCGGGGCCGTGCTGGTGAACGACCTGGAGCGCCATTGGATGCCCTACGTCTTCATCCGCTACGCCTACCCGTTCGCGCGCAGCCGCATCACGCGGCACGACGGACCGGCCAGCGTGCGCCAGGCTTACACGCGCGGCGAGCTCGCCGCCCTGGCGCGCGCGGCAGGCTTTGGTGACTTCGAGGTTTTGCGCCTGCCGGCCTTCCGGCTGGGACTGCTCTTATGGAAAGCGCCCAACAAACCTTCGATCTGACCGTCATCGGCGGGGGGCCGGCGGGGACGGCGTGCGCCCTCGAGGCGCGCCGCCGCGGGCTGAGCGTGGCGCTGTGGGAGCGCGAGCGCTTCCCGCGCCACAAGGTTTGCGGAGAATTTCTCTCTGCCGAATCGCTGGACTGGCTGAAGGCCCTGGTGCCGCGAACCCTGGCACGCGCAGCGCCCATCGCGCGCAGCGAGTTCGTCTCGGTCGCGGGGCGCAGGTCGGCATTTGCCTTGCCGCGCGCCGCTTGCGGGCTTTCGCGATGGGTTTTGGACGACGCGCTGTGGCGGTCGGCGGCGGGCGCGTGCGCGCAGGTGCGGTTGGGTG
>JBJKQV010000005.1:0-4996 GCA_046704985.1 Terriglobia bacterium | reverse complement strand
CATCAGGTCGGCGCGCCGCACAGCCGCACAAGGCTCGCGCTGGCGGCCGGCGGGCAGCAGCGCGCGGTCGGAAAATTCCTGCGTGACGTCGACGAGCAGCAGGTTGGCTTGGCGCGCCAGGGCCAGGTGCTGAAACCCGTCGTCGAGGATGTGCACGTTCACGGCGAACTCGTCCTCCGCGCGCCGCCCGGCGCGATAGCGGTCGGCGCCCACCACCAGAGGGACATCGGGAAGGCGGCGCGCCAGCCACGCCGGCTCGTCGCCCAGCGCGCGCGGGTCGGCAACGCGCCGCGCTCCCGGCGCCAGGGCGATTATTTCCGGCCCCGCCTCGCGCCCGTAGCCTCGCGTCAGGATACCCGGTTTCCAGCCGCGCGCGCTCAGCAACTCGGCGACGTAGGCCACAAAGGGCGTCTTGCCGGTGCCGCCCGCCGTCAGGTTGCCGACGCTCACCACCGGCCGCGCCAGGCGCCGCGTCTTCAGCCAGCCGCGGCGGTAGGCGGCGCTGCGCAGCGTCGATCCCAACCCGTATCCGGCGGCGAAGGGAGCGAGCAGGGGATTCATTGCCCCTCGCTTTCGGGCGCCGTGGCCGCAACGCCCGGTTCGAGCCAGCGCTGCAAGTGCTCCGCGATGCGCCGCGTGGCACCCGCTTCCTGCTTCAAGAGCTCGCGCGCCGCGTCGCCCAGCTCGCGGCGGCGCGCTTCGTCGCTCACCAAGTCGAGCATCGCCTGGCCCAACTCCGCGGCGCCCGCCACTTGCACGCCCGCGCGCGCTTCCAGAAAACGCGCGGCGATGTCGCGAAAGTTGTGCATGTGCGGCCCGAACAGAACGGCTTTGCCCCAGTAGGCGGGTTCGAGCAAGTTGTGCCCGCCCGTCGCCACCAGGCTGCCGCCCATGAAGACCACCTCACCCACTTCGAAGACCGCCGCCAGCTCGCCGATGGTGTCGAGCAGGAGGATTTCCACCTCCGCCAGTTGGCGCGCCATCGCTTCCGGCGTTGGTTCGAGCGCCGTGCGCCGCACCGCCGCCAGTCCCCGGCGGGCAAGCATCTGCGCGACCGTTTCAAAGCGCGCCGGATGTCGCGGCGCCAGAATCAGCAGTGCGCGCGAATGCGCGGCGCGCACCGGTTGCCACGCCTCGAGCACCATCTCTTCTTCGCCGGCCATGGTGCTGGCGGCGATGATGACCGGCGCGCGCCCGGCGGCCGAAAGCGCCTGCCGCAGGGCGGCGGTGAACTCCTTCGCCTCGGGCGGCCGGCCGTCGAACTTGACGTTGCCCGCCACCGTCACGCGTTCGGGCGCCGCGCCCAGGGCCAGAAAGCGCTCGCGGTCGGCGGGAGTCTGCGCGCCGATCCAGTCCACGTCCCCGAGCACCCGGCGCATGAACGGCCGCACGCGCCGGTAGCCGCGATAGGAGCGGTCCGAGAGGCGCGCGTTCACCACCGCCACGCGCGCACCCGATTCGTGCACGGCGCGCAGCAGGTTGGGCCAGAGCTCCGTCTCCGCAATCACCAGCAGGGCGGGACGCAGGCGCTCGACCACCCGCCGCGCGCACCAGCGCCAGTCCAGGGGCAGATAGAACCGCCCCGCCACCTCCGGCAACCGCTTCTCGCTCGCCTCGCGCCCCGCCGGGGTGACGTGGCTGAGGAAAATCCTCCGCCCCGGAAAGCGCGCCTGGAGCTCCCGCACCAGGCCCGCGATGGCCAAAGTCTCTCCCACCGAGACGGCGTGCACCCAGATGGCTCCCGGGCCGTCCGGGGCGGGGAAGCCGGCGGGCAGATGCCCCAGGCGCTCGCCCCAGCCCGCGCCGCGCAGAATCTTGCCGCGCAGACGCCACAGGTAGTAAGGAGCGGTGAGGATGATTCCGAGGCTGAACAACACGCTGTATAAGAAATACATACGGGGACGGGTATTGGTTTGCGCGCCTGTACGCACCGGAAGCGGAGCCAGGAGCGATTATAGGCCCAAAAACCCCCAGGCGGCAACGCGCCCGGCGAGGGCTTGGTGCTCTGCGCCGGTCCGCGCAATCGGGCGAGGTCCGCAGGTTACTTGCCTTGGGGCGACAGGAGAATCGGCGAGGCACTTTCAAAGGGCACCTGGGCCGACGGAGGCAGGTCTGGCGAGCGGTCGAAGCGGATGGTGAAGGTGGTGTAAGGCGGCAAGGTCACATCCCGGCCGCGGCGGGTGAGCCAGTAAACACTCGTGACGGCGAAGCCGACCAGGCGAGCGGTTCCGGCGGTGGAGGCGTCGGTGGCTGTCGAGACGAGGGCCTCGGCGAGCAATTGATAGCCGTCATCCGCGACTTTGGACAATCCTGCTCCGATGCCCAGCTCAACCAGCACGCGCTTCTTTCCGGGTCCCCGGCCGGTCAAGCCGCCCTCCGGGTTCATCTTCAAGACCGATTTCTGATTCACTTCGATCCCGGCCAGAGACGCGGAAATCGGAATACTCAACCCTTGCGGCAGGTCCAGCCGGTCAAAAGCCAGGTGCAACGACCCCGAGCGGTGGAGCCGCCGCGCCGGAGTGATCTTGACGACACGCCCCTCGAAGACCGTTCCCTCCGGTAGCGTCAAGTCGGCATTCAACCGCACGGGCTCGACCAGGAGGGCTTTAAATGATTCTCCCGCATGACTCCGCGCGGTGCTCAGCGAATCGAGGAGCGCCAGCTTGACGCGCGCGCCCGCGCCCAGCTCCTGGACGTCTGAAAGCTCCGCGCGGCGCGGCGCGAACGTCTGAGCCGTCAAGGCCGCCGGGGACGTTTGCGCCCCTTGCGGCCGGACCACCACCTGCACGCGCAGCCCCGGCGCGCTCGCGGGCCGCTTTCCGGTTTCCGCGGAGGCCGGCGCCGGTTTGGCGTGGCTCCGCTCGGTGAAACGAACTTCGTGTGTCGGGGAGACGGCCACAACGGGCACTTGAATCGTGGCGCCGCCGGCCAGAGTCACCGTGGCGGAGTCGAAGTGCGGAACTTTGACGTACTTGGAGCGAAAGTACCGAATCGGCCACGGCAGCAGGCCGCTCGTTTCCCTGCGCTGTCGCACCAGGCGGGAGACCGTCAACGAAATTGAGCTGCCCTTGGGAATGAAAAGGTGGTCACCTGAAAAAACGTTGTCCAACACCTTTCCCCGGACCGTTTCACCGGGCTGCAATTTTCGGAAGGCGATTCCGGCGGCCAGCCTGGCCTCGATGAAGGCAGGCACGGCGGCTGCCGCGTTCGCTTGCTGCGGCCCCGCGAGAAGTTGCGGAGCAAAGCAACACGTCAACAAAAGCAGCGCCGCAAGCGAAGGGGCTTTCCTGGGCATGAGCAGGCCTTTCATGACAGCACGCACCCGCCACCTCGCCCGGAGGGCTAGACGTCTGCACGCGCCTTCAGTTCTCAAACGAATGAGCGCTCATCATACCTTGCCGCGCGCGGGTGTGCAACGAATTGCGCGCACGAGGCCGCAGGGTGCGGTGGCCGGAGAGTTCATCGCATCTATTCGAGGTTCCGCGCTGGCCGGCCGTGCCGTGGGTTCTTAGACATTCGGTGATAATATGCGACTGTGCTACGGCCGCTTTGGTAGGGGGACGGCGCGCCGTGCCCCTACGGGAGCCAGTAGTGCAGAGTTTTCTCGCCGTGCGGGACGAAACTCTGCGCTAGCCGCTCAGAGCCCAGAAGACGTAGACCCCGCGTGGCGGGGTCTGCGCGTGGGCCCACCCCCATTCTTGACAGCCCCTTACGCCAGCCGATACGATATTCTCCTTGCGCCCCTGGGTAGGGGGCGTGCGGAGTTCGAGCCGATTTACCTCGACAGAGACGCCCCGAGCAGGCGGCTGCTCGATGATGGCAAGAGGCTTGGTGGTGCGCCGGCCTCGGGGCACGAGAGTTTGCGTTGACCGACGTCGGCCAAAAGTTTCAGGAGCACGAGATCCTGCTGACGGGAGCGAACGGCTTCCTCGGCAAGGTGATTCTCGGCCTGTTGCTCGACCGCTATCCGGGCTTCAAGCACCTGCACATCCTTTTGCGCCCCTCGAGCGGCCTTTCCGCCCCCGACCGTTTCGAAACCGAAACCCTGCGCTCGCCCGCGCTGGCCGCCTGGCGCGACAAGCTCGGCCCGCGGCAGGCGAACGACTTCGGCAAGATCACCGTCTGGCCCGGCGACGTGGGGCGGCCCAACGGCGGGTTGGACGCCGCGGCGCTCGAGCGCCTGCAAGGGCGCGTGGGGCTGATTCTCAACTGCGCGGGGCTGGTGGACTTCTTTCCTCCCGTGGACGCGGCCTTTCGCGCCAACGTGGACGGCGTCGAGCACGTGGTGGCGCTGGCGCGCCGCCTGGGCGCCAAGCTCCTGCACATTTCCACCTGCTTCGTCTGCGGCGACGCGCAAGGGTTGGTGGAGGAACCGCAAGAGCTTTTGGGATTTTATCCCCACCGCACCGGCCCCGAGGACACGCGCTTTCATCACGACGAGGAGCTGCGGGTGTGCCGCGAGCGCATCCGGCAGATTTACGACGCGGCGAATCACAACGGCGAGGCCGGGGCAGGCGCGCCCTCGCGCGAGCTCACCGAGCGCCTGACCGCCCTGGGACGCGAGCGCGCCGGAACCTGGGGCTGGGTGAATACCTACACCTACTCCAAAAGCCTGGGCGAGCAGATCATCGCCGCTGCCGAGGGCCTGGAATACTCGATCGTGCGCCCGGCGATTGTCGAGAGCGCGCTGCGCTTTCCGTTTCCCGGCTGGATCGAGGGCGGGCGCACGGCGGCGCCGCTAGTGCTGATGGCGCTGGGCGGGCTGAAGGACTGGCCGGTGCGCGAGGACAATCCCCTGGAAGTGGTGCCGGTGGACCTGGTGGCCTCGGCGGTGCTGGTGGCCGCCGCGCTGCTGCTGGACGGCCGTGCCGCGCGGGTCTACCAACTTGGAACCGCGGACGTGAACCCCATCGAGCTGGGGCCGCTGGTGCACCTGCTGGGCTCCGAAGCGCGCCGCGCCCGCCGCGGGCGCGCGAACGGCCGCGCGGGACTGAGT
>JBJKQV010000004.1:0-4308 GCA_046704985.1 Terriglobia bacterium | reverse complement strand
GGCCGTGCAAGGCGGCCTGCTCGTCGCTCGCGCGCGTGGTAACGATTCGGCCGTCCTGGCGCTCGAAGCCGATGCCCTTGGGCACCGCAACACGCAGCATCCCCTTGGGCCCCTTCACCACCACTTCCTCGCCGCCCGTCTCCACCGTGACCCCGGCGGGCACCTCAATCACTATTTTTCCGATTCGTGACATAGTTTTCTCAATCCCGGCCGCGCCGCCGCGTCGCGTGCGGGGCGCCGCCCGGCGGGCTTAGGAGATGCTGCACAGCACCTCGCCGCCCACCCGCGCCTTGCGCGCCTCGCGTCCCGTCATCACCCCGCGCGGGGTGGTGAGGATGCTGATGCCCATACCGCCTAGCACCCGCGGGATGCGGTCAGAATCCACGTAAACGCGCCGTCCCGGCTTCGACACGCGCGCGAGCGTGGTGATGATGCTCCCGCCTTGCGCGTCGTAGCGCAGGAAAACCTTGAGGACTTTCTTCTTGCCGTCCTCGCCCACCTTGAAATTACTGATGTACCCTTCTTCTTTCAAAATCCGCGCCACCTCCACCTTGAGCTTGGAGGAAGGCATCTCCACCCGCTGATAGCGCGCGCGCAGGCCGTTGCGGATGCGCGTCAGCATGTCGGCGATCGGATCGGTTACGGCTGCCATCGAAACTCCCATTCTTTCCCGGCGCCGGGCGCCGGAAACGTTACCAGCTGGACTTAGTGACGCCGGGGATCTCGCCCTTCAGCGCCAGTTGCCGGAAACAGAGCCGGCAGAGCTGGAACTTGCGCAGGTAGCCGCGGGGGCGCCCGCACAAGACACAGCGATTGCGGTGACGAATCTTGTATTTCGGTTTCCGGCGCAACTTCGCCATCTGTGAGGTCCGTGCCACGGCTTAGCCTCCTGCCTGTTCTTCCGCCGCCGGAGCCTCGGGCGCGCGGCCTTCGGGGCGGCCTTCGGTGCGGAACGGCATGCCCAGGTGGCGCAGCAGCGCCAGCGCTTCGGCGTCGGTGCGCGCATCGGTGACGATGGAAATGTTCATGCCCTTGACCCTATCCACTTTCGAGTAGTCAATCTCGGGAAACACCAACTGGTCGCGCAGCCCCAGGGTGTAGTTGCCGCGGCCGTCGAAGGCGCGGGTCGAAAGCCCGCGGAAGTCGCGCACGCGCGGCAGCGCCACGTTGGCCAGCCGGTCCAGAAACTCGTACATGGTGTTGCCGCGCAGGGTGACCATGGCGCCGATGGGCATGCTCTTGCGCAAATGGAAATTGGCGATCGATTTGCGCGCCCGCGTGACCACCGGCTTCTGCCCGGCGATCTGGCCCAGCTCGCGGGTGGCCGAATCCAGCAGCTTGGCGTTCTGGATGGCCTCGCCCAGCCCCATGTTCACCACCACCTTGCGCAGGCGGGGCACCGCCATGGTGTTGGGGTAGTGAAATTCTTTCATCAGTGCCGGCACGATTTCCCGGCGGTAACGCTCTTTCAATCGCGGCAACATAAAACCCTTCTCGCTCCCGGTGACGGTCTTAGTCCAGAACCTTTCCGCACTTGGCGCAGATGCGCACCGTCTTGCCTTCCGCCTTGTGGGCGCTGCGCACGCGCGTGGGGCCGCAGTCGCTGCAGAGCAGCGCCACGTTGGAAACGTGGATGGGCCCCTCCTTCTCCAGAATCCCTCCGCGCACCTGCTTGGAGGGGTTGGGGCGGGTGTGGCGCTTGATCATGTTCACGTGCTCGACGTAGACGCGCCGGCGGCGCGGCTCGACTTCCAGGACGCGCCCCGCCTTCCCCTTGTCGCGTCCCGCCATCACCTGCACCTGGTCGTTCTTGTGGATATAAAGTTTGGTTGCCATCACAGAACCTCGGGCGCCAAGGAGACGATCTTCAGGAATTTTTTCTCGCGCAGCTCGCGGGCCACCGGCCCGAACACGCGCGTGCCTACCGGCTCACCCGTGTCGCTGATGAGCACGGCGGCGTTCTCGTCGAAGCGGATGTAGCTGCCGTCGCGGCGGCGCTGCTCCTTGCGCATGCGCACGATCACCGCCTTGACCACCTTGCCTTTGGGAATGGCGCTGTCGGGGGCCGCCTCTTTCACCGCCGCGGTCACCACGTCGCCCAGGCCCGCCTGCAAGCCCACGTCGCCGCCCAGGGGCAGGATGCAGGACAGCCGCCGGGCCCCGGAGTTGTCCGCCACCTGCAAAATCGTCCGCATCCCGATCATGACGCACTCTCCGTTACCGCTGCCGGGCGTGTGGCACGGGCAATGACTTGCGTCACCCGCCAGCGCTTGCGCGCCGAGAGCGGCCGCGTCTCGCGGATGCGCACCATGTCGCCCACCTGGCACTGTCCCTGCTCATCGTGGGCCAGAAAGCGCGCCGACCGGCGCACGATGCGCTTGTAAAGCGGGTGGGTGGTCTGCCGGCTCACCGTCACCACCACCGTCTTGGTCATCTTGTTGCTGGTCACCACTCCGACTTTTTCCTGGCGCCTCGACTTCATAAGGTTCCTCGTCCGCAAAAACTCAGGATTTCTCCTCGCGCAGCTGCTGCTCGCGGCGCAGCGTCTTGACGCGTGCGATGTCCTTGCGCAGCACGCGGATCTTGGGCAGCAGGTCCGACTGCCCGCTGGCCATCTGAAACTTCAGGCGAAAGAGCTGGTCGGAGAACTCCCGCTCCTTGGCCTCCAGCTCGTCGGCGCTCCATTCGCGCATCTTTTCGGCTTTCATCTCGCTCCGCTCCCGCCGGCCGTCAAATTTGCGTCTGCCGCGACACGAACGCCGTGGCCAGGGACAGCTTGTGGCTGGCCAAGCGCAACGCCTCGCGCGCGTCGGCTTCTGAAACGCCTTCCATCTCAAACAGCACCCGTCCGGGCTTCACCACCGCCACCCAGAACTCCGGCGCGCCCTTCCCTTTCCCCATGCGGGTTTCGGCCGGCTTCTTGGTCACCGGCTTGTCGGGAAAAATGCGGATCCAAAGTTTGCCGCCGCGCTTGATGAAGCGCATGATGGCCACGCGGCTGGCTTCGATCTGCCGGTCGGTGATCCATCCCGGCTCCATCACCCGCAGCCCGAAGTCGCCGAAGGCCAGGCGCGAACCACGCCAGGCTTTCCCGCGCATGCGTCCGCGCTGCTGTTTGCGGAACTTAACTTTGCTCGGCATCAACATAACAGTACTCAGTCCTCAGTCGTCGATCATCGGTCCCGGACGCCCGCGGCGCTCAAACCGCCGGTTCGGGTGCCGGCGCCGGTTCCGGCGCCTTCTTCACCTGTCGGCGCTTCTGCTCCAGGATCTCACCGTTGTAGATCCAGCACTTCACGCCGATCACGCCGTAGGTGGTCATCGCCTCGGCCAGGCCGTAGTCGATGTCGGCGCGCAGGGTGTGCAGGGGCAGCCGTCCTTGCAGGTACCACTCCGAGCGCGCGATTTCCGCGCCGTTCAGCCGCCCCGCGCAGCGCACCCGGATGCCCTTGCACCCGAAGCGCAGCGCCGAATCCACCGCCTTGCGCATGGCGCGCCGGAAGGCCACGCGCTTTTCGAGCTGCAAACAGATCGATTCCGCCACCAGCTGTGCGTTGAGCTCCGGCCGGTGCACTTCCTGGATGTTGATGGGCAGCACCTCGCGCCCCGTGCGCTTCTTCACTTCCTGGCGCAAGCGGTCGATCTCCGCCCCCTTGCGTCCGATGATGATGCCCGGGCGCGCGGTGTGGATGGTGATCTTGAGCTTGTTGCCCGGCCGCTCGACCTCGATCCAGGAAACGCCCGCGCTCTTCAGCTGATCCTTGAGCTGCTTCTTGAGCTGCAAATCCTCGTGCAGGATCTGCGCGTATTCCTTCTTGGCGAACCAGCGCGACTTCCAGGTCTTGTTGTATCCCAGGCGAAAGCCGTAAGGATGAACCTTTTGACCCAAAGGAAACCTCCTCCTCACTTCCCGGCGCCGTAGCGCGCCGCCCGCGGGCAGTCTCAGCGCTCCGGCTGCTCCACTACCACGGTCACATGGCTCATACGCCGCTGGTAGCGGAAGGCCCGCCCCATGGGCGCCGGGCGCACGCGCTTCATGCGCGGCCCGTCGTTCACGTAAGCTTCCTTCACCACCAGATCGTCCACGTCCACGGTGTCGGACTTCTGCTCGGCGTTGGCGATGGCCGAGAACAGCACCTTCGCCACGTCGTAGGCGGCGCGCTTCTTGGTAAAGCCCAGGCGCTTGATGCCGGTGCGATGCGCCTTGGCGTACCCGAGGATGTTCAGCGCCTCGGCGGCCGTCTTGCCGCGGATCAGGTCCACCACCAGGCGGACTTTCTGGGGCGAAGCCCTCACATATTTCACTGT
>JBJKQV010000003.1:0-2912 GCA_046704985.1 Terriglobia bacterium | reverse complement strand
GCTTCGGTCCTCATCCTCCACAACTTTGAAGCCTCAACTCTAAACTCATAACTCTTTTCACCTCTCGCTCGTCACTTTGTTGTGGAGTTGCGATCCTCGCCGCAGCTTTGCCACCTCAACCGTGTTGACCATCAGCATAATGATGGTCAGCGGGCCCACGCCGCCGGGCACAGGGGTGAACGCGCCCGCGCGCTCGCGCACGTCGTCGGGCTGCACGTCGCCCACCAGCACCGAACCTTTTTCTTGTAGCTTCGCAAGCCGTTCGTCGGGATGGCGCCAGGTGCGGCGAACCTCTTCGGGCGTGCTCAGCCGGTTGGTGCCCACGTCAATGACCGTGGCACCGGGGCGGATGAACTCGCCGGTGACGAAGGCGGGCTTGCCCATGGCCGCCACCAGGATGTCGGCCTGGCGCGCCACCCCAGGCAGGTCGCGGGTGCGCGAGTGGCACAAGGTCACCGTAGCGTGCCGGTGGAGCAGTAGCATGGCCACGGGCTTGCCCACGATGTCGCTGCGTCCGATGATGACGGCGCGCGCGCCCTCGATGGGAATCTGCGAGCGCCGCAGGATTTCGATGATGCCTGCCGGCGTGCAGGGTACCGGGCCCGGACGCCCGCTCACCAGGTTGCCGATGTTGACGGGGTGCAAGCCGTCCACGTCCTTGGCCGGGTCAACGGCCATCAGCACGCGCTTGGAGTCGATCTGCGGCGGCAGGGGAAGCTGCACCAGGATGCCGTCGATTTCCCGCCGGCCGTTCAGCTCTTCGATGAGCTTCAGGAGGCGATCTTCGGGGGTGTCGGCGGGCAGCTCGATCTTTTCGCTGTGCAGACCCAGCGCCTCGCAGGTCTTCACCTTGTTGCGGACGTAGAGGTGCGAGGCGGGGTTGTCGCCCACCAGCACCGCCGCGAGGCCCGGTGTCAGTCCCGCCGCCTTCAGCCGCGCGATGCGGCCGAGCAGCTCCGCCTGAATCTGGTCGCGGATTTCAGTGCCTTTCAGGATGCGCGCGCTCAATCACCATCTCCTTTGCCGCTGCGCGCCCAGTTTAGCATAAGGCGGGACTGGCCAAGCCGGCCGCGCCCGGCCGTTTGGAGCGCGCGGGGCTTTCGTTTATAATGTCCGTCAGGCTTTTGGAGCGGCTGAAATTTCCCTGAGCAGCAGTGCCGGTCGGAGGGAGGGTGCTCCCGGGCATGTGCGCATCAGGCGGTGCATGGTGACGGAACCTAAGTCAACTTCGGAGAACCAGCGGCCGGCCGCCGCGCCGGTTTACGGCGTGACGGAGATCATGGGCCTGCTGCCGCATCGTTACCCCTTCCTGCTCGTGGACCGCATCCTGGAGCTGGAAGCGGACCAGCGCATCGTGGGGCTGAAGAACGTCACCATCAACGAGCCGTTTTTCCAGGGACACTTTCCGGGCGCCCCAGTCATGCCCGGGGTGCTGATCATCGAGTCCATGGCGCAGGTCGGGGGAGTGCTCCTTTACCGCGATTTGCCGGAGCGGGAGAAGAAGCTGATCTATTTCACCGGCATCGAGCACGCCAAATTCCGCCGGCCGGTGGTGCCCGGCGACCAGTTGCCCATCGAAATGCAAGTCGTCAGCCGGCGCAACCAATTCGGCAAGTTGCAGGGCCGGGCGACCGTGGAGGGAAAGCTTGCCGCGGAAGCGACCGTGCAGTTTGCGATCGCCGAGCGCCCGGGGTCATGAGCGTTCATCCTACCGCCGTCCTTCATCCCCGAGCCCAAGTCGCCCCCAGCGTCGAGGTGGGTCCCTACGCGGTCATCGGCGAGGGTGTGGAGCTGGGCGAAGAGTCGGTGGTGATGGCGCACGCGGTGCTGGCGGGGCCGGCCAAGATCGGCCGCCGCAACCGCTTCTTCCCCTTCGTTTCCATCGGCCAGGACCCGCAGGATTTAAAATACCGCGGTGAGCCGACGCGGGTGGAAATCGGCGACGACAACGCCTTTCGCGAGTACGTGACCGTGAACCGCGGCACGGCGCAGGGGCACGGGGTGACGCGCATCGGCAGCCACAACCTGCTGATGGCCTACGTCCACATCGCCCACGATTGCTGCCTGGGCGACTATATCGTGATGGCCAACGCCGCCTCGCTGGCCGGCCACGTCGAGATCGGCGACCACGCCATTGTGGGCGCCTTCTGCGGCTTCCACCAGTTCACCCGCGTGGGAGCCTACAGTTTTCTGGGCGCCTACTCGGTAGTGAACAAGGACGTTCTCCCTTACATGAAGACCACCGCCGACCGTCCCCTGACCGTTCTGGGTCCCAACCGGCTGGGGCTGGAGCGCGAGGGCCTCTCGCCCCAAGACCTCGCCGACCTGGACGCCGCTTACCGCCTGCTCAGCCGCTCCAAGCTCAACACCACCCAGGCGCTGGAGGCCATCGAGGCGCGCGGGTTCACCTCGCCACACATCCGGGTGCTCGTCGAGTTCATCCGCGCCTCCGAGCGCGGCGTGGCCAAATAGCGAGGCCGCGGCGCGCTCCCGGCGCGTCGGCGTCCCAAGGCCGTCCATGACCTCATCGCCCCATTCCGACCGCGGCCCGGACGCCTCCTCTTCGCGCCGCTACGCCATCATCGCCGGCAACGGACGTTTTCCCTTCATGGTGCTGGAGTCGGCGCGCCGCCAGGGCCTCGAGCCGCTGCTGGTGGCTATCAAGGAGGAAGCCTCACCGGAGCTCGAGCGAATCTCCCCTTCCACCCGCTGGCTGAGCCTAGGGGAGGTTTCCAAGCTAATGGAGGTATTGCAGGCCGAGGGTGTCACCCATGTGGTGCTGGCCGGGCAGGTGAAGCACGTCCAGTTGTTCAGCCGCATCAAGCCCGACGGCATCCTCAACCGCGCCCTGCAGGGACTGCAGCGGCGCAATACCGACGCGCTGATCGGCGCCTTCGTGCGCATGCTGGAAG
>JBJKQV010000002.1:0-4331 GCA_046704985.1 Terriglobia bacterium | reverse complement strand
TCGACGACAGTAACCACGGCGGGCGGCACTACCGGCACCTTGCCGCTGTGGGACTCAGCGAGCGACATCACGGATTCGGTGCTCACCCAGAGTGGCAGCACGCTAAGTTTTCCCGGCACCCTGAACTCGACCGGAGCGATGAATCTGAATGCGGGAGGCACGAACCAGAACCTCACGCTGACGCCCAGCGGGACAGGGTATGTCACGGTGGAGGGCACGGGAAACGCCCTGCTGCGCGTACCCTCGACGGCTGCGTCCACTTTGGTGACCACTTACAGCCTCCGGCACGATAGCAGCGACGCTCATCCCACTTTCCTCAACAACAATGCCATGGTGATGGGCAACGGGGACCTAACCGCGGGCAATTACATCGGCTTTCAATTCGCGGCCCTAGATACGGGAGGAACCTGGCGGAGCGGGGCCACCATCGAGGCCATCACGCCAAGCCGCAGCGCGACGGGAGCCGACTCGGAGTTGGCCTTCTTCACGCGCGACATGACGGGCGGTACGGGCGTGCACGAAGCGATGTGGATTAACAAGCTGGGCCAAGTGGGTATCGGAACCGCCACACCGTCGACAGCCTTGCAGGTGAATGGCACGGTGACCGCTACTGCCTTTTCGGGGGACGGGTCGCAGTTGAGCAACGTGGGCAGTTCGAGCACCGTGATCATGGGTTCGACGGCGACACTGAGCGGCAACCTCAACCTGCCGGGAACCAGCTCTGGCGGAACCGCGGGGGTGATCAGCTTGAACGGCAGTCCGTTCATCCATGCCTACGGTACCCACAACACCTTCGTCGGGCAGGGCGCAGGCAACTTCAGCACCACGGGCACCAATATCACCGCCACTGGCGCCGGGGCACTCGCTTCTAATTCCACCGGCAACTACAACACCGCCAATGGCTACAACGCGCTCACAGCCAACAGTAGCGGCATTTACAACACCGCCACAGGAGCTCTGGCCCTGACCACCAATTCCGGTGGCAACTACAACACCGCGAATGGCGCCAGGGCACTCTATTCCAACCTCGGGGGCAGCGACAACGTGGCCAGCGGCGCGGACTCGCTCTACTCCAACACCTCGGGTTCCGAAAACACAGCTAGCGGCTACTACGCGCTTTACTACAATACTTCCGGGGGAAACAACGTCGCCAGCGGATACCAAGCGCTCTACTCCAATACCACGGGCACCGCCAACATCGCCGACGGCAACGCCGCGCTCCTTTACAATAACTCGGGAAGCTACAACACTGCGGTCGGTAATTACGCGCTCGGAAGGAACTGCTACCAAGCCGCCAACCCGAGCAGTTGCACAGCCTTGTACAACACCGGGATAGGATTTCAGGCAGGAATAACCAGTGTCGTAGCAAATGCGAATACGGCGGGTTCAAGCAATACCTTTATCGGCGCTGACAGTGGGCCAGGGACGAGTACGCAGCTTAGCAACGCCACCGCCATCGGCGCAAACGCCGTAGTCTCGGCCAGCAACGCACTGGTGCTGGGGAGCATCAATGGCGTGAACGGCGCCACAGCCAGCGTCAACGTAGGCATCGGAACCACTGCGCCCGTGGCTGCTTTAGAAGTTAACGGGACCGCGCAGTTCGACGGAGACGTGACTTTCGGAGGGACGGTCACGGGCAACTTCAGCACCAACAGCCAACTGATCTCCACCGTGTCCACTGGGACCGCACCACTGCAAGTCGCTTCCACCACTTTGGTTCCCAACCTCAACGCGGACACGGTAGACGGATACCATGCCAGCGCCTTTCAGCCCGCCGGAAGCTATGCGACTACGGGCAGCAACAGTTTCTCGGGGACTCAGTCGGTAAGCGTCGGCTCAGGCACCGGTCTGTCTGTTGCGGACAGCGGTGGTGGAACGGCCCTGGACGTGTCCTCGGGCGCCGGTGCAGGCAACGGTTATGCCGCCTATTTTTCCAACACCGCGGGTGGCACAATTCTTGATGCCAACGACGGCAACAGCGATATCCTGCAGGTCGACACCAACGGCGTGCAGGTCAAGCGTATCATCGTCGGAATGAACAACGACCCTGTAAACGCAACAGTACAGTACGACCTAGTAACGGTGGATTCATCCACGGGCAATTTGAAACTCGCCGGTCCAGGCTATTCTCGTAATGGGCTGGGTGTGGCTGGCATTGTCGTGGCAGGCGCCGGGACCGCTTCCCAGTCTACTTATGCAGCCGTCGCCTTCACAGGCAGTGCCCACTGCAACTTCGACAACACCGCCGTGAATTTGGACTACGTTCAGATCAGCCCCACCACGGCGGGGCTTTGCCATGATGCCGGCGCGGCGTATCCCGCGGTCGGGCAGGTCGTGGGCGTCGTTGACGACGCTACCAAGACCCCTCCGGACGTTTACTTGTTCGGGCCTGGTGTCGTGGGGGGGACGGGCGTCGTCGCCACGCAAGGCAATTGCTCTTCCAGCGCTTCTCCGGCCGTTTGTGGGTCCGACGAGGCGGGCTCGGTCGACATCGCCAATGGAACCTCGACGGTCGTGGTGAATACAACTGCCGTGACCGCCAGCAGCCAGATCATGATCCAGGAGGACAGCTCGCTGGGCAGCAAGCTGGGCGTTACGTGCAACACGACGGCGGGGAGAACTTATATGGTGACCGCGCGGACCGCGGGGACGAGCTTTACGATTACTGCGAGTAGCACCCCCTCGACGGATCCGGCGTGCTTGAGCTATGTGATTGTCAACTGATGGCAAGCGCAACCTCGGGTGTGCCTCTGTGTAGCTGTACCGCAAGGCGATAGAGGACGCACGGTGCAGAATCAGGAGAGCCCGCCGCTGCTTGCAGAGATTGCCGCCGCCTTACACGACACCTTTGATAGTCGTGGACAGCCTAGGGCAACCCAGCTTTTGGTTCGCCCTTTTCCTAGAAGGAACCAGTCCACCGCCGCATATGCGCGGCGCGCCTTGGGGATGCGCTGCTGCGACTCCTTATTTCGTGAATCCTGCGCGATAGCGGGCTTGTTTCGCAAGGCGTTGTCTGCCATCGATGATCATCCGAAACGCAACTATCAGGGGGTGCACTTTTGGAGGCCTCTGTCAGCCTCTAAGTTGGAAGTTGACTTCTGGTAGGAGATTGCGTGGCGCGGACTGCTGCATGCGAGGCCTCACCGTTTTTCCCCTTTCGGGACAGAGTCTCCTCGTTTGGCAATCGGTTTCACCCGAATCTAACCTTCAATCAATCTGGGTCTGAAAATGGTGGGTCCTTCAGATGGGCAAGTGCAGAGGCCCTCAAGGGATGTAAACTCCTTCATCTCCATGGGTAAGAGAATCTGGGCGGGTCAGAGAAAATAAAGTGTCAATTGGGCCGAACTCGTGCTAGGAATCGTTGAAGAGACTTTGAGCCATCCTTCTTGTAGACCTCCAGTCCGCCACATAGAAGAGCCTCGCAGATTTGAGCTAGACTCCTCCCCTCCCTGAAGGCGATTTCTTCAATCGCTGTTTTTAACTTACGAGGAACGCGGAACGAAAGGGCAGCATCTTTTCTCATTCTGCGCACATTCTAATCGAAAAACGATCTTGGTGCAAAAAGAGACTTGACAAGGTGTGTGCGGTGAGCATACAATGTATGTACCCAGACGGGACAAAACCGTAAGGAGGGCGAGCGCAATGATCACATCGAGGAGTGGCAAGCGTCCAGTCTCGTTTCTTAGCAATTCGAGTTTAATTGACGGATATGTGACCCATGCCACCCTGTTAAAGCTCGCCTTCAGGCGCCATTGCGCCGGTATTAGAGTACAACCGATTTTTCCATTCTGCCGTCCCGAGAAAAATGTTTGGGTGTTCAAGGCTACCGTCTACAAGTCCTCGAAGTGCCGTGGCTTCGTAGGTTACGGCGACGCCCATCCAGGGAATGTCTCGCCCTTGATCTTCAACAATGCCGAGATGCGTATGGCAGAGACTCGGGCTGTCAATAGGGCCTTGCGTAAGGCCTACGGCATTGGCCTTTGTTCGCTTGAAGAGCTGCCACCCTACCGCCTCAGTCCCTCCCAGATCCCGGCCTTGCGCCGGACTCTGCAGTCCCGAGCCTTCCTGAAAGGAGCCCAACGTGCGAACCAAAATCCAGGGCCTCAATCAACCCAGCGAAAGAAAGCCCCTCGTCGAAGGCCACTACCGCGCCCGCGTCGTGCGCTTTGAGCCTCCCGGGCATGCTGCCAAGCCCTGCCGAGCGGCTACCTTCCTGATCCTCGACCCCGCTGCCTTTGCCGGACGGTTCCTCAAGACCCGCCTCTATTGCCACGAGAGGGCCTTGTGGAAGCTCCGCTGGTTCCTCTGCGACTTTGGCTATGACCCCGACC
>JBJKQV010000001.1:0-4877 GCA_046704985.1 Terriglobia bacterium | reverse complement strand
TGCAGGACGAAACCGGGCTCGGTGCGGAGCGCGCCGCGCAGCGTGCCGCTGACGGGCACTGACCCCGCGCGCGGCGTGGCCGGCGCGCGCAATTGCGCGGCGAATTGCGATTGCCAGTTCCGGAAGGGACCTTGCCAGGTAGCCTCGAGGGTTCCGTCCACGCTGCTCGTCCAGTGGAGCTGGGCGATGAGGGGGTGCGAGGGCGCCAGAGCGGCCAGCAGGCGCCCCAGGTGCAGGGCGCTCAGCCGGGCGCGGGCGCTGAAGCGCGGCTGGCGACCGTCGAACGACGCGTCGAGCCCGCCCGCGAGCTTCCCGCCCAGCCCGGCCACGCTCACGTCGCGGAACTCCAGGCGCCTGGAGCCGCCGGCAAAATGCGCGGAGACTTCCAGGCGGCCCAGGGCCGCGGCCATGCCGTGGTGAGCGAGCAGGTGGCCCGCAATTGTTCCGTGGGTATGCCACGCCCCGTCCGCGTAGTCGGCTTCGCCTTGCATCTCGAGCGCCCCCGTGAGCGAGCTCTCAACGCGCAAGTTGCGGAGGACTTCCGGCAGGTCGCCGCGCGCCTGAAGGCGCAGGTGCGCTTCCGGTTGCGGAGCGAGGGTCCAGTTTCCCTCACCGCTGCCCGCGAAGCCGGCGGAGCGCCATTGCGCGGCGGTCAGGGAGAGGCGCGAGGGAGTGAGCTCGAAGCGCGAGGTGAAGGTGGTCGAGGGCAAGCTGCCGCGCGGACTCGAGATCCGAAGGTCGCGGGCGGCGAGGGTTCCGCGCGCGATGTGCTGCCGGTCGCGGCGCATGGCCACTGCGACTCCCAGTGCGCGGACCTCCAGGGGAATCCGCCGGTCGTTCCAGTAGAGGTTGGCGTGCGTCAGGGTGAGGCGGCCTACTGCCAGCTCGGGAAGAGCCGTGGCGGGAGGTGCGGAAGCCGGCGCGGGAAGATTGGTGGAACCCCCGCGAGCGGTCTGCAAGTGGATCTCGGCGCCTTCCACGTCGAGGCGGCGCAGAATCAGGCGCCGGCGCACCACGGCCAGGGGGCTGAGACGCGCCACCACGGTGCGCGCCGTCAACAGCGCCGGCTGCCCGGCGGCCTCCGAACCGTGCACCACCAGGCGGTTCAACGTGACCTGCAGGATGAGGGGGTTCAAGTGCAGCGCGCCCAGCTGCACGCGTCCGCCCGTATAGCTTTCGAGCGTTGCGACGACCCGCCGCTCGACGTAGCCGTGGAACCACGACGAGCTGAGCACCGCCAGCGCGGCTACCCCCAGCGCCCCGGCGAGCCCCAGGACGAGCACGAATTTTCTGAACCCTCTCGACATCGCGTGGGTGCGCGCGGTTCGCTCTGCTCCTGCCTAGAAGGAGTGGATGCGGACCACGTGGCTTGCCTTCAAATCTTTCAGCCATCCGTCGAGCAGCTGGTTGATTTTCTGCTCGGTAAGGATCTTGCGGATCTGTCCTTCCACTTTCTCCATGGGCGGCGGCGCGCCCGTGTGCTGCTTCCGGTATTCGGGAAGAAACGTCTGCCGGTAGTAATCCTGAATCTGCGATTCCTCCACCCAGGCGTCGGGGCGCAGGCGCCGATCAATCATCTTCAGGATGCGGTCGCGGCGGCGAAGGCGTTGGAGGATTTCGTCGCGGGTCAGCCCCGTGGCTTGCAGCGCCTGGTCATAAGCCTCGGGCGTGGAGAAACCGGCGCGAATCTCCTCCAGCTCGCGGGCGGCCTGCGCGGCGCCGGTGGACACGGCGGAGCGCTGGGCTTCCGCGGCGAGCAACATCTGGTCAATCAATCGGCCGCGCACCTCGGCCATGACCGTTTCGTCGGGGATGGCGGCGGGCATTCGGCCGTCCACAAAGCGTTCGAAACGGTACTCGGTCTCGACGTCCAGGCGGGTGATGGCCTGCGAGTCCACGGAGGCCACCACGCGGTCCAGCGTTTCGGCGGAGGCCGGAGCCGCGCAGGCGAGCCAGGCCGCCAGGGCCGCAAGCGCCGCCGCGTGCACGCTCAGAAACTTTGTCCGATGCTCAGAAAGAAATTGAATCGCGGTAATTGTTTCACCTCAAACAGTTGGGTGCTTTTGTTGAAAACCTGATATCGCGGCGGATTCAGGTTGTAGCCGACGTCGATTCGCAAGGGGCCCACCGGGGTTTTATAGCGAATGCCCGCTCCCACGGCGTGAACCGTGTAGTCGAGATCGGTGAGCGAATTCTGGTGGATCTTCAGCAGCTTCATGCGCCGGATGGAAGAATAAACGTTGCCGGCGTCGTGAAAGAGCACGAAGCCGAACTTGTCGTGGGCAAAGGGCATGCGCAGCTCGAAGGAATTGAAAAACAGCGCGTTGCCTCCGATGGGAAAACCCGTCGAGGGATCGCGCGGGCCCGCTTGATTGATGGAGAAACCGCGGTGCGATTCGCTGCCGCCCATGAAGAAACGCTCCGGCAAGGGTATCGCGTGCGTGAAGACGACCTCCCGGGTTCCATCAGAGGCGGTCACGACTTGGCGCAGCAGCGGGCCGTAAGGCGATTCGACGGCAAAGCGCGTGTTGCGGGCAAAAACCAAATGCTTGGCCAGGCGGTAATAAGTGGAGTTCTGCCCGGAGAATCGCAGGAAATCCGCCTGCGAGCCAAGGCGGCTCCAGGCGACGCCGGCATCGGCCACCGAGTAGGAGCCGGCCGTGGCGTCAGCGGGATTGTTCCGATGGTCGTTGACGTAGCTCAGGTCAATCATGCCCACCGTCGCCGTGCGGCTCAAGATGGGGATTTGCTCCTGAGAGATCGTTTTCGAGAGGTCGAGAGCCTGAACCTTCCGGTAGCTGTAACGGGCGACGAACAAGGTGCTGGGGCTCCAGCGCTTCTCAAAATTGACGGCAACTTCCTGGCGCCTGGAAGTGAAGGTGGAGACTTCCTGGCTGCGATCCACGAGGGCGTTGAAGCGCAGGCTCAAGTCGTGGCGGGTGGGCAGGTGCGGAATCAGGTAACTGAAGGAAGCGCCCGTGTCGAGGGTGGACAGCCGGCCGCGCAGGGTGACGGTCTGGGCGCGCCCGCCCACGTTGAGGCGCGTCAGGTCGAGTGAGAGGCGGGGGCTGGCTTTGAAGGTCCCCTGCGGCTGGTTGCTGCCCAGGCGCTGCACGTCCGCGCCGAAGCCGTAGCCGAGCGTCCAGCGGCGCGTCTCCTCCACGCTCACCAGCAGGTTCTTGGCGCCCGGCGGGCCCTGAGGGTCCTGGGGAGCGATCTGCACCTCGTTGAAAACTCCCAGGTCGTAGAGCTTGCGCTGCGACTCGAGCATGGCGCTCTGGCTGAGCGGCTGCAGGGGCTGGAAAGTGAGCTGGCGGCGCATGACGCCCGGGCGCGTGTGGCGATTGCCCAGCAGTACCACATCGCGAATGGTGTCCTGCTCGCCGGGAACGACGTGATATTCGACGTCGGTCCGACCGTCGCCCGCGGCGGTAGTCCCGGCCTCCACGCGCGCCAGAAGATAGCCGCGGTCGGCGTAGTAGGTGCGGATGGCTTCGCGGTCGTGCTCCAGGCGCTGGCGGGAATAGGGCTCCCCGGGCTTGCACAACAGATACGGCCACAGCCCCTTCTGGTCCGCGATGTCTACACCCTGGAAGGAAAGGTGGGCCACCCGCTCGCGCGGGCCCTCTTCGATGCCGAAGGTGACGAACAGGTGCTGGGGGAGACTGTCGTACTCGTTGTCCACGTGCGGAACGACGCGCGCCTGAGTGAATCCCTGGGTGTGATAGAGGTCGGTCAGGGCCTTCACGTCCTGCTGCAAAAGCTTCTCGCTGAAGACGCCACGGTCGTGGAAGAATCCCGCCGCCTGAATGGAGATCAACGGATCGAGCTGATCGCGAGTGAAGGTGCGGTTGCCTTCCAGGGCGTAGCCGTCGAATTCTCCCGCCGGACCCCGGTCGACGTGGTAGGTGACGTCGACTTCCTTCCCGCCGTTCTTCACCTGCCGCTCGGCCCGGACGCGGGCCTTGAAGTAGCCGCGCTGCTGAAAATAATCCTCCAGGTTCTTGCGCCCTTCCTCGACCGCGAATTGGTCGCTGACCCCTTCGCTGTACATGGGGAGGAGCTCCTTCTTCTTGGAGGAGCTTACCGAGCCTCCCCGCACGCGCACGCGCACCTGGGGTCCGGCCTCCGCCTGCACGGTCAGCTTTTCGGTGTGGCGGGCGGGGTCGTAGGTGCGGCGCACGACGGCCAGCGTCGCGTCCAGGTGGTGATGCTTAACGTAGTACTGGTGGAGCTTGTTCAGTCCCTTCTCAAGCCTGGCGGAGGTCAACTGCTTGCCGGTCTTCCAGTGCGCGTGCGAGGCGAGCTGGCGCTCCGGAAAGCCCGGATGCCCCAGGAACTCCACGCCCGCCAGCCGCGCCGGCCGCCCCGGGTCGAGTGTGAAGAAGACGCTGGCTTCCAGCGTGTCGGGGTTGTCACGCACACGCGTGCGAATGCGCGCCTGGTAGTAGCCGTTTTCCTTCAGGACGTCCAGCAGGCGCCGCTCGGCCGACTTCAAATCCCGGGCGAGCAGCGGCTCGCCGAGGCGGAGCCGTGAGGCGGTCGTCAGGCCTTGCGCCTCCATGCCGTTGGGCGTTCCTTCCACGCGCAGCGGGCCGACAAAGTATTGCGCGCGCGCCACGAAAATCAGTTCCACGCCCCCCGCAACGGGTTCCACGTCGGCGCGCAGATCCTGGAAGCGTCCGGTGGCGAAGAGATTCTTCAGGCTCTGGTCCACCTTGGCCCGGTCCAGGGGCTCGTCCGCCGCCTGCGTGACCCTGCCCGGAAAATCCCGAAGCGTCAGATGGGCGTCGCATTGCAGGCGGATTCCCATGACCAGCTTGCCTGCTTCGGCCGCGCCCAGCCCCCGCGCGGCGGAAAAGAGCAGCGCCGCCAGA